>JAITQJ010000007.1 GCA_031288955.1 Planctomycetaceae bacterium
GTGAGCAGTTCGCTGACCTCTTGCGGAGTGTAATACTCGCCGCCGGATTTGCCAGCGTTACTTGCGTACATACCCATAAGGAATTCGTAAGCGTCGCCGAAAATGTCGATTGTGTTTTCTTTGTAGTCGCTGCCACGAGAGCTTCCCGCAACTTTCATTTCGCCAACACCGTTAAGGAGTTTCACAAGGCGAGCGTTCCGCTGCGCTACCGTGCCGCCGAGTTTGTTGCTGTTCACATCAATGTCGTCAAACAGACCTTTGAAGTTTGCCTCGCTTGGCGTTCCTTGCGCGGACGCTTCTATGTTCTTGAATATGGATTCAAGCGTTTCATTAAGGTTTTCGTCCGTGCCGGCTTTGGTGCGGACGTTCTCGAACAATTCCGACGGCAACACAAAGAAACCTTTTTCGTTCACTAAACTCGCGCGATCTGATTCAGCTTTCGAATCCGACAGTTCGGCATAGTCAAAAGAGGTGTCGCCTGTTTCGCGTTCGCCCTTATTTATGTAGGCAGTGATATTCTCGGAGATGTAGCGATAAAACAATATGCCGAGGACATATTGCTTGAAATCCCAACCGTCCACGCTTCCGCGCAGGTCGTTGGCAATTCCCCATATTGTGCGGTGTAACTCCGCACGCTCTTGCTCTTTACGACCCGAGCCGCAGAGAGCCTCTGTGGCAGGCTTGCAGTTATCAGCCATTTCGGTTGCTCCTTTAGTTTATTCAAATTTAGCGGCTTCACCGCTTTTCAGCCACTCGTTAACCTCGGAAATCTTGGAACTTATACTGTTTTCCGGCTCGGGTCACCATTTGTTGTTCATTTTTGCTTGGCGTTCAGATTCCTCCTGTTTCATACGAACATCCGCTATTATTAGCATATCACATTTAGTCGAAGATTGCGAGGGTTATTTTTAGTTTCTACGGTTTAGCGGGAGTTGCTCATCAACTAAAAAGGTCGTAGTAGTATTCATCGGTCTCTCGTTGCCGTTCTTTTATGTTTAACGGCTTGAGTCATTAAGTATTCTTCGATACGCTTGAAAACTCCTTTCTTTGTCCACCGCCGGAAGCGTTGGTAAACGGTGTCCCAGTTGCCGAAGTTGGTCGGCAGTCCCCGCCAACAACAGCCGTGCTTGTTGATGTATGCAAGGGTTTGCAGGAAAGTGAAGTTTTCGATTTCCACGTTGCCGCGCTGCTTCGCCAAGAGGTGTTTGATATTATCGTATTCTATTTCTGTCCCGTTCATAACGGATAATAATCTTTGCGAAAAAATCTGTCAAGATTAGTGTCAACACGCCCTAGATTTGCCTACTGTAGTTATTGGGGCGAAAAACGATGTTTTTCGCCTCATTAGCCGATAACCGGACACAAATCGAACCAATGATTAGCGAAAGATTCCATCCAGCGGTCGGCGTGTGCCGGTCCTAACGAACCTTTCTCATAAAATTCGGGGTCAAGCATTCTGCCGCTGTCCCAACACTTTTGTATCGGGTCAATAATGCGCCAAGCCGCCTCGACTTCATCGCTGCGGGCGAACAGAGACGCATCGCCTTGCAGCGCATCAAGCAGCAGCCGTTCATAAGAATCCGGCAACTCGCCGCTTAAGCGGTCTGAAAAATTGAAATTTAATTGCGAAGAACGCATCTGCATATCCGTATCCGGTATCTTCGTTTCAAAATGTATCTGAATTCCTTCTGCCGGCTGTAACTGTAACACTAACCGGTTGCCCGGCAGCGGCAGCATCGAAGCCTTATCATTTGCAAACATACGATGCGGCGGCTGACGAAAATTGATAACAATTTGCGTTGTCCGGCACGACATCGCTTTACCGCTGCGGAGAAAAATCGGTACACCGTTCCAACGCCAGTTATTCACGAACAAACGCAGCGCACCATAAGTTGCTGTTTGACTGTTTGCCGCAACACCCGGTTCGTCCCGATAACTTCGGTACTGTCCCCGCAGGGAATTCACCAGCACTTCGTCTTCGGTCATTGATTGAATCGACTGCAAAACTTTCACTTTTTCATCGCGGACGCATTTGGCATCGAAGCGGGCGGGCGGCTCCATTGCGGCGAACGTGAGGATTTGCAGCAGATGATTTTGGAACATATCACGCAGCACACCGGCACTTTCATAATAACCGGCGCGGTGTCCAATCATCACTTCTTCGTTTGCCGTGATTTGAATACTGCCGATGTAATTGCGGTTCCAAATCGGCTCAAATATCGTGTTGGCAAAACGGAGAATAAGAATGTTGTTGACCGTTTCTTTTCCGAGATAATGGTCGATGCGGTAAATCTGCGATTCGTTAAAGTTACGCTGAACGGTGTCGTTCAGAACTTGGGCGGTTTCAAGATTGGTCCCGAAAGGTTTTTCGATAACGATACGGCGGGAGTTTCCCGGCGATTCAACGGACATTCCGGCTTGACCGAGTTGTTCGCTTGCCTGTCCGTAAAACATCGGGGCAGTCGATAAATAAAAGAGACGGTTACAAGGAGCGGGGGACGCAGCATCCGTTCCGTTTTCAAGTGTTTTGAGAAACGCATCAAGGGCGGTGAAAGATTCGCTTTGAGCAATATCTCCGGCAAAGTAATGGACTTGTGCGGCGAAGTTGTCCCAAGTATCCTGGGCAAACGCTTTGGCGGCAAATTGTTTGGTTGTGCCGGCGAGTTTGTTTCGCCAATCGCTGCCGGACATTTTAGTACGGGAAAAGCCGACAATGTTGAGCGGCTTCGGCAGCCTGTTTTTTCGGAACAGGTTGTAGAGGGCGGGAATCAATTTCCGGCTGGTCAAATCGCCGGACGCACCAAAAATAACGAGAGAATGCATCGGAGTAGGCGGATATATCAGGATATATTAAAATCGCACATCTGATTTTATGATAAACGTACAGGATTTGAAAGGCAACCGCAAAGTCCGTGTGTCATCTATGCAACCAGAAAATAAAATCTGTACAATATCATCAAAAAATTACTAAAAAACACGTGAGATGCTTGTCTAATGTTATTCAATCTCGTACACTGTTCGGGCTATCGGCATTCTGCGTCCCATACCGAAGGCTCGCGGCGAGACTTTCAGAACCGGCGGGGCTTGACGGCGTTTGAACTCCGCCGACGCAGCACTCCTGATAATCCGCCGTACTAACACGCCGTCAAAACCCTGCGCCGTTATTTCTGATGCATCCAGATTATCGTACAAATATAGTTTCAGGATTGCATCAAGCAAATCATACGGCGGCAAACTGTCCTGGTCGGTTTGATTCGGACGCAACTCCGCCGACGGCGGCTTCGTCAATATTGTTTCAGGAATAATACCGTCCGTCCGTTCATTGATTTGGCGGCACAACATAAAAACTTCCGTCTTGAATAAATCGCCGATGGGGGCTAACGCTCCGTTCATATCGCCGTAAAGCGTGCAGTACCCCATAGCCAGTTCGCTTTTGTTGCCGGTCGCTAAAAGCATCGAATTAAATTTGTTCGCATACGCCATCAGCAGCGTACCGCGAATCCGAGCCTGCAAATTTTCTTCGGCAACGTCAAACGGTCTGTCCGCAAAGACCGGCTGCAATGTATCAAGAAATGCCGTAAAAGTTGCTTCAATCGGAAGCGTCTCATAACGGCAGCCGAGATTCGATGCCAGTCCGGCAGCATCGTCTTTAGAACCCTGCGAAGAAAATCGGCTCGGCATACTGAAACAGGCGACATTATCTTTACCGGCGGCTTGAACAGCAAGATACGCAACAAGTGCCGAATCGATTCCGCCTGACAAACCAAGATGACATCGGGAAAAACCGCATTTCTGCATATAATCCCGAATACCGGTTATCAGGGCTTGTTCAACTGCGTCATCTGTAAAACAACTTTGCATCAGACGACTCCCAAATGCTTTTCGGCGGCATCACGTTCCCGAAGATACAGCGACAATGCGGTTTCAAAAGTTGTTGCCGGTATATTCCAAAGCGGTTCAGTGTCCGTATGTTCAGATACGTGTCTTGCAAACAAAACGTAAAGAAACTTAAACAGGTGCCGCGGCACTTTCAACTTCGCAAACGCATCAATAAGGCGTTTCCGGTCAAGCGATTCCTCAAAGAAATCGGTTATCTGCGGAGTTTTGCCTTCTGCTGCACAGGCACGCAAGCGGACATTCGTCAAATCGAACAACGCCTCGCCCGTCCAATCCAGCGACCGTATCAGGTTTTGCTTATCGAGCCGCGCCCGCTGATGGAACTCACCGCTCTCCCGCTCCATAAAGGTCAACAACTGGTCAGGCAGAAGCAACTTCAAGCCGACGCGGTCGTGTTTGAGCAGTTTGTTGTCAAAAATTGACCAAACGACCAACTTCATCAACTCCGCTGAACCGTTTATCAGATACGGCTCATCAACCCTGTCCATAATGATTATCAGCCCGTCTAATCCGAGCGGCTTGCAAACGGCAAGCAGTTTTTCAAGCATAGCATACCGGTGGTCGGTACTGCCCGAAACGGGAAACGGCATACCGGTAAAATCCTGCTTTTGCAGACGCAGCAAAATCTTGAACAGCGTTCCTTTGTGATGCGGCAGCACTCGAAGCGACCGTTTTAATTTCCACGCCTGCCAAAAACGTTTACCGTCTTTGATTATCCCCGGCAGCCACGAACCGATGATGATTGACCAAAGCCAAGGAGTCAGCAGTGTGTAGAACGTTTTCGTAAAATGCCAGGCAAGGTACGCTGTAAAAAACGTAAAAAGAACCCCGAACGTCCATTCCCAAGACAAGGGATAGCGGGGTGAATACCAACGTACATACTGCAAATTTTTTGCAAGTTTTATCCACCGTGTTAAAGTGTTTTCGCTTCGGGACGTATCGTAGCAGGCAGACAAGAGCAGCAAATCGCGGACTTGATGCGGGTTTAGTTTTTCAATCGGCAGCGGTTTGGTGTCAACGGCTGCCGGATGCGGCATTTGTCCCGGTTCGAGAATCCGGTCAACGAGTTGTGTTACAGCCAGCGATAAGATAGCGTCCAAATGGTCCCAAATTTCGTATCGGGCAAAGACTTTTTGAATTTTTCTGCCGCGAGGAAACCGCTGTTTGAACTGGTCGATGAACGGATTGAGGTCGGAATAGTCGATAACAAGCGGACGGCAGCCTTGATGACCGGTGTTGTATTCGGTAAGCATCCGAATCATTTGCAGCCGCAGTGCTGTTTTGCCGGAACCTTTTTCGCCGAAGACAACGGACGTTGCCGGTTCGGCGGGATTGCCATAGACTTTATCCCAAGCGGCGTGAAACGAATTCGTCAAACAAAACCGCTTGAAAACATCATCGTTCTGTGCGTCTTCTTCGGCAAAAGGATTGCCGATTACGCCGTAATAGTCAAAAAAATCGCGAATCTTCATTGGTGCTTCCGTGTACTTGCCGGATGAACATTATTTTTTGCTGCGAACGGAAAGTTTCGCACGCTGCTCTTCGGTTAGTACCGCATCAATTTTTTCGTCGCGTTCCTTTTCCAATAGTTCGATGCGGGCTTTCAGGACGGCAATAACATCGCCGTAATCTTGCTGAATGGTATAAATTTCTTTCTTCTGGTCGGCGTTGACAATATTGCCATAGCCATTTGGAATACGGGGCTTTGTCGATTCAAAGCGGATATTTTTAGCGGCGTTGCTTGCTGCGGCATCGGCTTTTTCAAGAGCAAGACGGGACTCTGCCGGTGTTGAATCCGCCGCGGGTGTTGCGTCTTGCGCCGAAGCGTTCACTGCAAACAGAGCAATGAAACAAAACGCAAGGGAGGCAATGGTCTTTTGCATCGTTAAGGGGGTGAATGGTGCGTTGACGGTTAAGCATTAAGAAACGCGACAGCCGACAATTTAACACAACTGCCGAACGATTGCAAGAGGGCAAGGATTTTTTTTTTTTTTTTTTGATTTTTCACAAAACTTGGCGAAAACCATAATTATCAGCCAACTTCTATGTACTTTTTCGCTTCGATAGCGTACAATGCAAGCGAAAACCTTTACCGGAGAAAACAATGTACTGCCAATCAGACTTTTTCCGCTCCTTGATGACCATATCGCTTTTCGGCGTTTGCCTTGCCGTTTGCGCTGCTGCGGCTCCTGTCGAAGTCTGGGTTACCGCCGACAGCGAACAAAGCGGATACGAATCCTATCGGGCTATGGACGGCGACGTTAAAACGATGTGGCACAACCAATTCACCGGCACGTCCGCCAAATTGCCCCAAACGCTAACCATTGACCTGAAAAAGCCGTATCCGCTCAAAGGTCTCGTCATCACGCCCCGAAACGATGCCGATGAAAACGGCGATATTAAGAATTACGAAATTTTTATCAGAGATGAGTGGTTTAATGACGCAACCCACAAGCCCAACGATACGCAGTCCGCAAACTTCAAAGGCGAACTCCCCAAAGGTAAATCGCCGAAGCGGATTGACTTTGCCGAAACTATCACCGGACGCTATATCGTTCTCAAAGTGCTTTCCGACCACAGCGGTCATCAGTTTGCCTCCGCAGCAGAAATTGAGGTTCTCTGCGGCGATACCAAGTTCATTGCCAAGAAAACCAGCCAAGCGGAAATCGAACGTGAACGGCGGCTGGCAGAACTCGGCGAT
Source organism: Planctomycetaceae bacterium (assembly GCA_031288955.1). Lineage (GTDB taxonomy): Bacteria > Planctomycetota > Planctomycetia > Pirellulales > Thermoguttaceae > WRKP01. Next base: position 6,599 of record JAITQJ010000007.1, read on the forward strand.
GCGGCAACAACTGCCGATGCGGAGTACACCGATGAATACTTCCGGCTCGTTCGGGATATTCGTACCAAAGCCCGCTTCGATAAAATCGCCGCTGAAACGTTTAACAAAGAATCGCTTATTCTTGACGGAGACCGCGACCCGCTGGATGTTGTTTTACGCCGAACCCAAGCGTTGATGGACGATTTGCGTGTTGACCGCTTTGACCGCAACTACAACGAATTACGTGATGCGGCAGCGGACATTCCTGTAACAGAAAATCAAAAACGTTTTGTGCAATATCTGAAAGTCTGTGAACTTCGGCGGCAGATAGCGTTTTCCAATCCGCTCCTGCAAAACTTCAAGGAATTGCTGTTCGTCAAAAAACACCGGGCGACGTACAATCATATGTGCGACCAGTATTATGGAATCAATCTTCCGTCAGGCGGCGGAGTTTTTGTACTCAAAATGGAACCGGAAGCGTTCGCCGGCGGTAAAAAACCGGAAGTCCGCAATTTACTGGAAAATGCCGTTGTCGAATCGGGACGTTTGGCGGGGCAGAAACTATCAGCCGGTTCGTTCCTTTCGCCGGATATTTCGTTCGATGCCCGCAAGTTGGCGTTCGCTTATGTCGAATGTCAGGGGGACACAAAACAACGTTTTCATACCGACCCCAGTAAAGGGCATTGGCACGAAGGACGTTCGTTCCATATTTTCACGTGCAGCATTGACGGCAGCGGTTTGAAACAAATTACAGACGGCACGTGGAATGACTTTGACCCGTGCTGGCTGCCGAACGGACGGATGGCGTTCATCACCGAACGGCGCGGCGGTTATCTGCGCTGCGGTCGGGAATGTCCTACGTACACGTTGTTTGATATGAATCCAGACGGTTCGCAAATCCGCTGTTTAAGTTATCACGAAACGAACGAATGGCAGCCGACGGTAACACACGAAGGGCGTATCCTTTACACCCGTTGGGATTATCCTGACCGCTGGGGCTGCATTGCGCATCACCCTTGGATTACATCGCTTGACGGACGGGATACCCGGCACGTTCACGGCAACTTTTCGCCGCGTACCAAGCGTCCCGATATGGAACTCGACTGCCGGATGGTACCGGATTCGCCGAAGTTCGCTGCAACGGCAGCACCGCATCACGGACAGGCTTTCGGTTCGCTCGTTCTCGTTGACCCGCGCGTCAAAGATGACGACGCAATGGCACCGGTCAAGCGTTTGACACCGGACGTTGATTTTCCCGAATCGCAGGGCGGCGAACAAATTTACGGTACGCCGTATCCGCTGTCGGAAAATTATTATCTTGCCGTTGCCGATTTTGCATTAAACAAGGATACGGGCGTTGAATGGCGCAACAAACAGTATTATCGGGGCGGTTATGGAATTTATCTCGTTGACGCTTTCGGTAACAAAGAATTGATTTACCGCGACCCGGAAATAGCGTGCTGTTCTCCGATTCCGATTGTTCCGCATCCGACTCCGCCTGCAATGCCGCAGCAGATTTCAGCGGACATTGAACATCAGCCGTATGTGGCAACGATGCGTGATAAAATTGATACGCTTCCGCAGGGAACGCTTTCGATTGTGAACGTGTATGAATCGCTTCGTCCGCTGCCGGCGGGAACGAAACTCAAAGCACTGCGGGTTTTGCAACTGATACCGATGTCCGTTCCGTCGGGCAGACCGCCGCACGAGACCGGTTTCCGTGAGCCGACTGCCGGCGATTCCGTTCCGCTTGCCCGTTATGTTCTCGGTACGGTTCCGATAGAGGAAGACGGCAGCGTTCATCTGACGGTTCCGCCGCGGCGGGAGTTAATGTTACAGGTTCTCGATGAAGACGGTTTGGCAGTGCAGTCAATGCGCAGTTCGCTGTATTTACACGACGGCGAACAACTTTCGTGCAACGGCTGCCACGAACAACAGATGTCTGCGCCGCTGCGTTTGACTTCTGTGCCGAAAGCGTTCCAGCGAACACCGTCGAAGTTGAAGCCCGACCATCCCGACTCGAATCCGTTCAGTTATCCGAGACTTGTGCAACCGGTGCTTGAAAAACATTGTGTTGCGTGTCATAGCGACGAGCGGGCAAAGAATACGCCGAATGTCCCGAATTTAGCGAAAGAGCCGATAAAGAATCATTGGTACGCTTCGTTTAACGAGTTGGTGCCGAAGTATGGTTTTTATTCTTACGGCGAACCGCTGCGGACGACACCGGGCAAGTTCGGGGCAAGAGCCTCCAAATTGTATGCCCTATTGAAGAAGGGGCATTATGATGTCAACCTAACGCCGGAAGAGATGCACCGCATCACGCTTTGGCTTGACTGCGTATCCGTGTTTTACGGAGTCTATGAAAAGGAGGGCGGCGAAGCGCAACTCCGCGGCGAAGTCGTCTATCCTACGTTGGAGTAAACATTGCGGCTGCAAATGAATTTTTTTAAGCAAGCCGTACTTTTTGAAGGCGGTCTCGGTGTTATTGCCGTCGCCGCCGGAGTGTTCTTCGGCTTTCCGTTTTGGCAGCGTTGTTCGTTCATCGGCGAGGCATTTTTACAGATTGCTGCCGCAACCGCCGCAACTATTGCGGTGTATTTCGTTTTGGGTTGGCTGCCGTTTGAATGTCTGCGAAAAATTGACCGCATCGTCCGGGAAATCGTCCAGCGGGAAATGTCCGGCTTTCGCCTGCCGCATTTTGTCGTTATTGCGGCATTTGCCGGTTTCGGCGAAGAATTCTTTTTTCGCGGTCTCCTGCAAGACGGTTTCACAGAATATCTCGGTGTAGCAAAACAAATACCGGTCTTGATTGCCGTTTCGCTTTTGTTTGCTTTGGCGCATAACATCACACGAACGTATTTTGTTCTGGCGTTTTTGATTTCGTTGTATTTTGGTTTTCTGCTGCTTTACACGGAAAATCTTTTCGTGCCGGCAGCCGTCCACGGACTTTATGATTTATTTGTACTGCTGTATATCAACCGGCAGCGGAAACCTCCGGCTTTATAGCCGTCAAATCACCTCGTCCGCTTCAAAACACTCATAAAACTCTTCACGCCCCATTCATCTCGGCACAACTGATGAACCCGCTACGCATCGTAACCTGCATCCGCCAACATCTTTTGCGGACAATGGACAGCAAACGCCTGCATAAGAACCGCCCTTGCCCCACATTTACCGTTTCTCCCATCGAGCCTTAACTTTTTCAAAGTGTTCCATTCGTTCCCGAATTTTGCCGATTTCCTTTGGATAAAATTCGAGAAGTGTATCGCAAAGTTCGAGCATCCAATTTTTGCGGGTGTTCTGCGGATTCAATTCTATCCGGTTCGAGTTAGCAATCTGAATCTGTCCCCAGCCCAATGCACCAATCGTCAAACAATTCCAATCCAAAAATTCAATCGGCACAAAGTCGATGTGTTTAACCAAAATTTTCGTTTTTTCTGCTTGATAACGAATCATCAACAACACAAAAAAGTTGGTATCGTCTTCATAAAAATGAATTCTGGATTGCCGCCCGCAGCATATCGGGACGTTTAACATTTTTCTGTTCCGCCAAGGTATTGCGTTCCCAAAACACGCCGCCGGAATATCCTTGTATCGCTGCCGTCTTGTCCGCTAATTCAAGCCGTTTTTCGGCAATCAAGCAATACTCTTCGTTCAATTCCACGCCGGTATATTGCCGACCTAATTTTTTTGCAACGACCGCCGTTGTTCCGCTGCCGAGGAATGGGTCAAACACAACATCGCCTTCATTGGAACTTGCAAGAATGATTTTCGCCAGCAACTTTTCCGGCTTTTGCGTTGGATGCGGCGTATTTTCCGGCATTGACCAAAACGGCACGGAAATATCTGTCCACAAGTTTGACGGATAAGTGATGCGGAAACGTCCGCCGTCCGTTTCGTTCCAATCTTTCGGCTTGCCGGTGTTGTCGGTATAAGGGGCAATCACTTTACGTTTCATCATCACACGCTCAACGTGAAACGTGAATTTCTTGCTGACGGTCGCAAACCAAATATCCTCGCTGTTATTTTTCCAATTTGATTTTGCCCCGCGTCCTTTTTCCCGCTCCCAAGTGATACGGTTTTGAATAATAAAATGTTCTTCTAATACATTTTGAATTGCTGCCGCACTCCGCCAATCGCCGCAGACGTAAATCGAGCCGGTCGGTTTCAAAAGACGTTTCATTTCCGGCAGCCAAGTCCGCAGATAACCGGTGTATTGTGCAGTATTTGTCCCTTTGAATTTCTTACCGTTAAACTCTTTTGTAATGTTATAAGGCGGGTCGGCAACGATTAAATCGCAGAACGCCGCCGGCAGTTTCGGTAAGATGTCAAAAAGGTCTGAACAAATTATCGTATTGTTAATCTCTTTCGGTAATTGCACAGTCAAGTGTTTCCGATAACGCTGTTTTTCGTTGTCGGAAAGCGTCATAGTGCGGTTGCGGTTTGCCGGACAAAAGTTGTCTTTCATCGCTTGACTGTTTTCCAAATAATCCAATGATGATTTAATTCTGTTTCGCTAATTATAAGACGATATTGTATCACACACCCTCTCCAACGACAATCACATTCTCCCCGAAGTCGGCTTCATCTGGATAATTCCTTCATCAACAATGTCGCCGAACTTAACTAACCTGTATTCTTTACCGTGTTTGATGCAGTTAATTTTTCCATTCCTTTCGGGAATGTGAATGTTCTCAACGATTTTGCTTTTCTAACAGAAACAAAAATTCACGATTCGG
>JAITQJ010000017.1 GCA_031288955.1 Planctomycetaceae bacterium
TGGATAACTACAAGGAGAGATTCTAGGCTATATTTTGCCGTTGTCAAGGAAAAACACAAAGCCTCGAAAGGAAGCGGGGCTGCCGGAACCGCCGGTTATTTCGGCGGCTGTGTTATTTGTTGCAGCGTTTGCTGCAATTCTTCGGCAGAAGCAATGTTCGTCCGCAAAACTTTGCCGTCCTTACCGTACAATATCATATACGGCGGAGTCGTGATACCCCAGTAGGCTGCCAACGTACCGTCCAGTCCGTTCGCCGCATAAAGCGTCCGCCAATTCACCTCCGAAGCCTCTGTCCGGCGAATGTTTAGGTCAACGCTTATCGGCACCAAGCCCTTCGACTCATACTTGTCTGCAACCGACTTGATGAGCGTCAGCGAACCTGCCGAATTTTGCTCCCAGAATACCAATAAAACATATTTGCCCGCATACTCGGCAATGTCAAACGGCTTATTGTCTGTATCCGCTGCCTTAAACGGGACTGCTTTGCCTTCGGCTGTCAAACGCCGAACCGCTCCCCGCGCTTTTTGCGCCAGTAACTCCATATTGCCTGTTTTCGCCGCTCCCGCTTCCGCCGCCTTCGTGTACCATCGAATCGACTCTTCATTTGTCTGCGATGCCATCTCCTTGTACGAAGCCAGTTGTATCATTCCTTCCAGACCGGCTTCCGTATCCGCAAACGTGTTACATAAATCTTCAAGGGCTTCCAGCCAGACCGTATAGGCTTTCATATCATCGCCGCCCGCCGTCAAGGCAATATAATAGTCCGTCATAATTTGCCGGCTCTTGACGTGCGCCGCCAATTCCTCCTTGCCGGGCTTATTCACGTTCTCAAATAATTTTGCAATCTGTTCTTTACCTTCGGGATATTCATTGCGTCCCGTTGCGTCCATAATCGTGTCCGCCAGTTGCCGAATCCAATTTTCCCGTTCATCATTCGTCGAAGAACTTTTAATAATTTCCAGCAGAAGCGATACGACTTTTTTGTGCAATTCACGCCGCTGTTCCTTCGGCAGCGACGGTATTTCACTTTGAATTGCCTGTACCTGATTCATCAGTGTAACAACTTCCGAATCGGCAGGACCGGTACTGTTGCTGATACCGGCAGGCTGCATAAAAGTAAACATCGGGCGGTTTTCGTCATACAGACCGGGAACGTCAATCGTCCGCCAATTATTATCGCCGATTTTAACCAGCGTTCCGACGGTGATTTGTTTCACGCCGCCCTCATCGCCGGCTGTGGCGGTTGCGTTTTCAAAAACGGTCAGGTCTTGGGGCAAGCCGCGGGTGCCAGCCGGTACGATGCCCGGCATAACGGCGTTGAGTTGAAACCATTCCGCTTCTTTGCCGTTTTTGAAATTGACGGCGGCAACGGCTTCGGTAAAACCGTTTTTCAGTTTTGCAATTTTTCCCGAAACAGTTTCGGTAAACGCTTCGCCCAGTTTCAAGGCTTTTAATTCATCGGGACTTAATGACACACGCAGGAAGCGTTGAACATCTTCGGCAGCAACAGCGAGAACGATTTCGCGGGAAACTTCTTCGGCGGAAATTTGTTTCCAGTAATCGATAACGCCGTTTTCGTCTTCGTCGATACCCCAGCGGGAACCGGCGGTGTTGAGCCAGCGGAATTGGTCGCGTTTTCCGTTGTTGTTGGTATCGAGTTCACGATAAACTTCGATGCCGTTCTGATAGTACGACCATTGGTCAACGAGATGTTTTTCGTCGTTATCGGCATCAATAAAGACCCGCAGCAGTTGTTTTTGCGGACCTAACAGACGCATTTGGCTGTTATCTGCGGTAACAACGAGTTCGCAGCGTCCTGATTCTTCTGCCCCCGGCACATCGACAGCGGTATCGCTTTGAACCGGTTTCATTTTTAGAGCGTGTTCGAGCAAAACCTTGTTATTATCCTGCGCAAGGACAAACGTCCCTGCAAAAAGGAACGTAAAAATATAAAGGAAAGATGTTTTCATATTATATTGGGGGGAGTATAAAAGGGGGAATTACAGGGGAGTGAATAATGAATAATGAATAATTACAGAGTACGGAATTTGCTGTAGTTTGAAAATAAGCCTTCATTATTCATTAAAAACCACTTACCGCGGTGCGGCAAATTTTGCCTTCGGCTGCACATAACCGGCTTGGACAATTTTGCGTGTCGGCGGCGGCAGGACACTCGTTTGTTTGCTGTCCAATTTCGGAGCCGGTACTTTTACCGGTATCGGTGCCGGTTCGTCCTCAATAACCGTTCCGTCTTCGATGACCGTCCCGCCGTTTCTGCCGCACGAACAGCCGCCGGCTGCCGGCGCACACGCTTCGGTATAAGGATAAGCATAGTTATTAGAAAATCTGTCAAGGCAGCCGTAATCGCGGGACAAAAGATTTCCGACGAGCAGGAACGGTGCCGCCGTTACATCCAGCAGTCCGCGTCCAACGAGACACGTGCCGGTTGTAAGGTTTCGCAGGCAGCCGCCGCAGGGTGCTGCACTGTAACAGTTGGCGGCAGTATAGGGACTGCACGTTTCTGTTTCGCAGCCTGTTTCGCAGCCGGTTGTGCAGCCGTCATCACAATCGCCCGCAAAAGTGCCGCTGTAGCAATTATTGCCGTAGTATTCTGACATTCCCCGTCCGGCACAGTTAAAGCCGCGATAACCGGGTGTACAGAGACAGCCGGCACTGGAAAGCGTCAAAAGCAGGGACACACAGAGAAATGACAAATGATACCGTTTCATTGGTTGGATACCTCGATATTCGGGGGGTTACTCTTACTATGCTGTTTTGGGAACAGCATAAAACATTCTAGTCCCTATATCGGCAATAATAACCGGTATATTAAGAATAATCGGCATAATCCGAAAATTTTACCAAAGTTCTCAATGATTCAGCGATTCAGATAACTGTTTCATTCCGTCAGACATTGAAATCAGCGGTTCATAACCGAAGTCCCGCTTTGCTTTACCGATATTCAGATAATGCGGCAATGCTAACTGGGCGGCAAGAAAACGCGTCATT
>JAITQJ010000166.1 GCA_031288955.1 Planctomycetaceae bacterium
ACAGGGCATTGTCCGCATATATTTTTCCATCGCGGCTTTCTGCATCTTGCTGTGCGACTCCTGATACTGCTGGAGCATTTTCGGAATGACTCCGTCAAAAGAACCGCCCCATTTTGTGCCGCTTGCACCGCCCCGCAGCGTATAAATAACGCTCTGTCCGCCTAAACCGTAAAGCAGTGCTTTCTGCACTTTCGCATCAATCTCCTCCCAAGCCGTTTCGAGAACAGTATCGGCAGGCAATTCAAAAATTTTCTCAATCGCCTTCGCCGCCCCTTGAAAAATATGCTGCTTCCAATGTCCCAAATCACGCCATTTCCCCAACGGAACGATGCAGCCCTGCTGAAACGATTTACTCGTGTCCGGTATCAGCAATTCGGGGTCGAATGAATGTATCTCGCCAAGCCCCTCACAGTGCGGACACATTCCCCGCGGCGTATTGAAACTGAACAGTTGCGGACTCGGCGGTTCAAAACCGACTCCGCAATCGGGACAGGCAAACTTTGCGGAAAACTGTAAATTATTGTCCGTCGGTGTGATGTCCGCCGGTTCGCCGTCTGCTGATTCGGTCGGCTGTTCAGAAGATTCGGCGGCGGATTCTGCGCCTTTGATGACGACAACGTTTCCGCTGCCTGCCGCCAAAGCGTGTTCAACGGCTTCGGCGAGCCGGGAGGTATCGTCGGCAGTTTTCAGTACCGGTATTTTATCGACGACGACATCAATGTTGTGCCGCATTTGCCGGTCAAGGCGCAGATTATCGGTCAAGCGGACAATTTGTCCGTCAACCCGGGCGCGTCCGTAGCCCTGACGAAAAAGACCGGCGAACAAATCTTTGAATTCGCCTTTTTGAGACCGTACCAGCGGAGCGAGAATCAACAGCGGCTCGTTTTCCGCTGCCCTGATAATCTCTTCGACAATTTGCTGCCGGGTTTGTGTTGTAACCGGTTTGCCGCAATGCGGACAATAGCCGGTTGCGACTCTGGCGAAGAGCAGACGCAAAAAATCATATATTTCGGTAATCGTTCCAACGGTACTGCGGACGTTGCTGCCGCCGGATTTTTGCGAAATCGAGATAGCAGGACGCAAACCGGTAATATGTTCGACATCAGGTTTCGGCAGTCCTCCGAGAAACTGCCGGGCATAACTTGACAGACTTTCAATGTACCGCCGCTGCCCTTCGGCATACAAGGTGTCGAAGGCGAGCGAACTTTTGCCCGAACCGCTTACGCCGGTAAAACAAATTAGTTTATTGTGAGGCAGTATCAGGTCAATTCCCTGTAAATTATGCTCCCTCGCCCCTTTAACGATAATGTCCTGCATATTTTTTACTCAAACACGAGCAACTCTTCCGGTTTGGCACAGTTGAGACGCAGTGTTTTTCGTCCGTGTAATACATCCTGCAAAAATGTGCCGACTAACTCCGCCCGCCAGCCGCTCATCAGTTTCGGCTTAATGTTCTCCGGCAGCGTTTTCAATTCTGCCGCTATCAGTTCCCGAACGTCAAAGGGGCTGCCGACAAGCGGAACGGCAATATGCTGCCGCTCGCATATTGCCCCCAATGCGGCATAAAGTATCTGCGTCATCACCGTGTACTGCGGAAACGAAGCCTTGTGTAAAATGTTCGGACAGTCTTTTTCCGGCAGTGCTAATCCCCGCTCGATAACTGCCGCCAACTCCGGCACGAGTTTATTCATATCGCTGCGCTGCAAACCCCGGATTGCCGCAATCCGTTTCACATCGCTTGTTTTCCGCCGTGCCAGTTCAACAATCAAATCGTCCCGCAGGATTCTGCCGGACGGAATGTTCTTTTGCCGGGCAATTTTATCCCGCCAAAACCAAAGTCCGCGCAACACGGCTAATTCCCGCCGCGGCAAACCGGAAATCTTCGGCAAACTCTGCCAGCGGGGATTTTCAAAGACGTATTTTAGAGCGGCTTTGACGCTTTCACTTTCCTCATAATACCAATCGAGCCGGTTCTGCGCTTTTAATTGCTGCTTCAAAACCAGCGTCATTTCCGCCAAATGCCGAACATCATCGAGAGCATAATCAAGTTGCCGGGGAGTTAGCGGACGTTTTTTCCAATCGGTTCGGCTCTCTGATTTATCGAGTTTGGTGTGCAGAAACTTCCAAAGGAGCGTCGAATAGGATGTCGGAAAATCGCAGCCGAGAAAACCGGCGGCGAGTTGAATATCGAAAAGTTTCGGAGGCATTTTACCGATGTCCCGATGACAAAACTCCATTTCGCTTCGGCAGGCGTGAACGATGATTTCGCGTTTTCCGTCGCAAAACAGTTCCCAGAGCGGTGTCAGGTCGTTGACGGCGAGAGGGTCAACGAGAGCGAGAGTATTACCGGCGGCAATTTGGACGAGACACAATTCGCTCAAATAGCGTCCTTCGGATATAAATTCGGTATCATAGCCGACCATCTGTGCCGAATCGAGTTTCCGGCAAAGTGAGTCTAGTTCAGCGGGAGTGGCGACGGTCAAATAAGGCATCTGCGTATATTATACCCCAAAATAGCGAAACGTCGAGTCGTAAAAGGCGGGACTTGCGGAGTGTGGGGTTCGATTGTTCGGGCATTTTACCACACCGAGCGCAAGCAAGCGCAAGTAAAAGCGCAAGCAAAATTGCTTGCGCTTTTTTAAGAGATGTTTTTATGGTATTGCTAATTTTGTATAGAACCATTCGTTTTTATCTTTGCGGCTTATGAATAAAGAATTCCCGCACAATGCCCCAGCCGAAACCGAAGTGAAGTGTCAAAAACACAAACGGCATATACGGCAGCATCAATAACCGGTGATGCTTGAAAGCCAAACGAACTGATTCGGCAAGAACCGCAAAAAGGTATAGACTCACCGGCAGCCAATAGAAAACAGTCAAAAATATCACTATTACGTTAGTCTGAAACTGCGGCAAGCAGGTGTTTGCCAAAATTGCCGTCAACAGCGTAAGCAAACAACCGGCAATGACACCGAAAACGAAAAAGCCGGGAGCAAAACTTTTGAGCGAAAACGTTTCCCGATGTTTACGGAACAGTCTGACCCGTCCGCGTCCGTACCGGTACAACTGAAAAAACAGCCCCGACAGCGTTTTGCGGGGAACGTACCGCACAGCAATAGCCGGCTCGAAGTAACAGCGCAAAGCGGCTTTATCACATCGGGTATTGAACTCGACATCTTCACAGGCATCAAACGTTTCGTCAAAATAGCCGATTTTTTCAAAGACTGTCTTCCGGTACGCAATCGCCACGCTGCTTGCCGGTGAAAACTGCGCCTGACCGGAATAGATAAACGAGTCGGGATGATGACCGAGCGGACTTCGGCGTGCAGCGGCGATAGACCATTGCAGCGTTGTTGCCTCTTTCATTTCAAGCGGCTGCGGTCTGCCGAGACAATCTGCCTGCGTTTGTGTAAAAGCCGCCGCCGCATTTTTGAGCATATCCCGATTGTCAATAATGCAATGTCCGTCAACGATGATGACGGCTTCCCCCCGTGCATTTTTTGCTCCTATCGTTCGGGCGGCACTGGCTAACTTTTTCGGGTTTTCAATGTACCGGACGTTCGGATACTTGTTACAATAATCCCGAACGGCATCAGCGGTGGCATCGGTCGAAAGACCGTCAACAACGATGCACTCGAATTGTTCCGGCGGATAATCCTGCGCGAGCAGTTGGTCTAAAACATCTGCAATATGCAGCGACTCATTGCGGACAGGCAGAATAACAGAAAGGAACATCAGCCCTCCAAATAAGTCAGAACACTGAACGTGCCGACAGCACCGGAGCCGGCAATCATTCCGAGATTCATCAGGATTCCGCCGGATTCACCGAAGGGTATATTGGCGGTTAAGTTCGCAACGAAGAGCAAAAACACCAATACGGAAATAATAAACGAAATAATACAAAGCGGCTTGGACATAAAACTATTTAGAGATTTCGGTCGTTTGGACTTTAATATCCGGTGCGTTGCCCAGTTGACGGAGAACGTGCATCATCATATCGAGTTGCATTAACTTCGAGCCGTACTTTTCGAGGAATTCGGTCAAGCCGTATTCGCTGTCAAAAAACGAATCGTAACGGGAGTCAACTTCGTCGGTGATGGACGAGAGCAGGTCGTTATGGACACGTTCCAACTTCTTTGCGGCTTTCTTGCAGTATTCCGCCAGTTCGGGATTGGACAATTTCCAAAGTCCGAGTTCGACAATGCGCTGCCGGTAACCGGTTGCCATCAGAGCAACGAGTTGTTCCATCATACCGGCTTGCCGGTCTTGAACGGAAACCAACTCTTGGATTAAACCGCAGAGTTGGGGCGAGCGGTCGGACTCGGCAGCAAGCGTTTTCGGGCTTTCTGTGGTGTCGGGTGTCGGGGAGGTCGTGAAAACATCTATCTGTGAATACAATAATTCGGTATTGACGATATTCATATAAAAAAGAGCGGAGACTCTGTCGAAAAATATGTCTGAAAAAAAACAACACATCTATTAAACCTTTTTTCAAAAAAAATAAAAGTCCCCCGCCGAATTTTTTTAGATTTTTTTGGATATGGCATAGATAATTGCCTAACAGGGAGGTTTTTTGTCGCCCTCTTACGATGGCGGCTCTGTTATCGGATATTCTTTTTGCGTCTTTTGCGGTTAGACACGAGCGGGTGGAACAAGTCTATTATTCACGGGGTTCGGAACTATCCGTAATGGAGGTTGCGTTGTTTTGGCCGATGTGATAAACTAGTCGGAGGGGCTGCATCGTTTTGTGAGTCTGTGTGCCGATGATAAGCAATTAAAGGTTCCGTGTTGCCGATTATTATCCATTCACCCTATTATTTGTTGCTGTTTCTTCCGCTGATTTATCTCGTGATTCAAATCGAGTTTCGGCGGCAGAAGAGCGGTATTTTGTTCGGTAATGCGGCACTGCTGCGGAATATACCGGTGACGTTCAAACAGCGGCTGGCGAAATATGTCCCGTATCTGCTTTACGCCGGTATCGCCCTTTGGATTGTTGCCCTTGCCCGTCCGCAGTACGGTAAAGAACAGTACCGCATCCGCGGCAACGGCATTGCGTTGATGATGTGTGTTGACCGCAGCGGTTCAATGGCAGCCATTGATTTTGAGATTAACGGCAAACCCGCCAACCGGCTTGATGCCGTCAAACAAACATTCCGCGACTTCGTTGCCGGTAACACTGCGCTTGCAGGCAGACAAGACGATTATATCGGTTTGCTGGCGTTCGGCGGTTATGTCGATACGCATTGTCCGCTGACACTTGACCATACAACGCTGCTTGAAATGCTGAACCAAATTCAACTGCCGCAGTACATTACCGCAGCCGGAGACGAACAACAGGGCAGCGTACCGATTGACAAAAAACTTTATGCCGAGGAAAGTGCAACGGCAATCGGCGATGCTGTTGCGCAAGCGGTTGACCGATTGAAAGATGTGCCGTCGGCGAGCAAAGTCATTATCCTGTTATCGGACGGCGAACAAACTTTCGGAACATTAACGCCGCAGGAAGGAGCGGAAACGGCGAAAGCGTTCGGCATTAAAATATACACGATTGGCATCGGCAGTAACGGCGAGACTCCGTTTCTGGCGACTGACCGCCTCGGCAACAAACATTTAGCCAGTCAGCACACGTCGATAGACGAAGCGGCGTTGACGGACATAGCCGGGATAACGGGCGGTTCGTATTACAATGCCCGCAATACGGCAGCATTGGAACAGGTGTATGAACAAATAGACCGATTGGAAAAAACGCTGCACGAGGGACGCAAATACACTCAATACGGCGAATTGTACCGCTATCCGCTTCTGTTGGGATTGCTGTTCATCGGTCTGTCTATTGTTCTGCATTGCGGGCTGCGGCGTGTGTAAAGAATGACTTCCGGCATACTTCGTCATTCTTTACTCTGTTTTTCTACCTGCTCTTTTTCACTTTATCCGATGTTCATTTTATTGACCGAAACGTTTCCGAAACGTTTACTGAATTATTTTTCCGGCAGTTGACTTGCATCTTGATTAGGCGATAAAAAAATCGTTTTGAAAAAATAGATTTTTTTTTTTTTTTTTCAAAAAAACGAAATAATGCCCTTGCAAGAATTAAAAAAAACGTTATCATATCGTTTTAGTGAATTTGTTTATTGCTGTTTGGTCGTTATCGCTTTGCGAAAATTGCTTGCAGCAGACAAAAAACATTAAGGACTTGTAAGTTTTTACATTAACAAAACGACAGTCCGTGATGAGTCAACGTTGACCGTTACGAAACGTCGAAGGGAATCGCCGAAGTTGTCGACTTCTTACAAACAGATGCTTTTCTTACCAAAGAAAAACGGATTGCTTTGCGGGATGAATTTTGGATGTCATCTCTTCGACCGAAGTGCCGGTCAAGACGTTATCGAGGTTTTTTCTTCAGCCGCTGTGGCTGGAGAGCCTCCCTGCTCGAAGAAACGAAGATGCTTTTGTCTCCGTTTCCAATCCTCCCTTACCTAAGGAGATGTACAATGCCGAAGAAAGTAGCGAAGAAGTCAGTCAAGAAAGCCGCCAAGAAGGCTGCAAAGAAAACCGTCAAGAAAGCCGCTAAAAAAGCGGTTAAGAAAGCCGTCAAGAAAGCCCCGAAAAAGGCTTGCAAGAAGTGCAGCAAAAAGGCTGCTTCGACAATCTAGCGG
>JAITQJ010000196.1 GCA_031288955.1 Planctomycetaceae bacterium
AACAGTATTTTCATCGTTTTGCTATCCCTTATGGTGTCTCGGCTCTCCCCAATTCTAACACATAAAACGGGCATTGACGGGAAAAAACGGCAAATTTTCGTTGGATAATGAGGGAACACTTGACAAAGTTTATCTATCCGGCATAATTAGGAACGTAGTTTAATCACTACATATAGTATTTTAGTGCGAAAAATCGCACTAAATAAGGAAGTACGTCTATTTTACCCGAAGGATGCGTCTTTATTGTTTTTCTAACTACTAACCACTTAACCACTTAATATGGAAACCGTTGTCAGTTTGAATCCCCACGCAAAAAACACGAACCAGTCCCCAGAGGATTTCACGAAAGACCCGTTCGACAGTCCCGCTCCCGACGGTCTCAAAATCGTCCAGACCTTTTGCCCGGAAGAAGTCCGCGACCCGTTCGATACCGTTGAATGGACAACCCGCACCGCAACCATCAAAGGCGACGGCGGCTCCGTCTTCTTTGAGCAGACCGACTGCGAATTCCCCGCCGCTTGGAGTCAACTCGCCGTCAATGTCGTTGCCAGTAAATACTTTTACGGCGAACCGAACACCCCGCAGCGCGAAAAAAGTATGCGGCAAGTCATTCACCGCGTCAGCCGAACCATTTCCGATTGGGGATTCGAGGACGGTTATTTTGCCACAAGACGCGATGCCGAAACATTTTACCGCGACCTGACCTGGCTGCTCCTGCATCAGTACGGTTCGTTCAACTCGCCGGTCTGGTTTAACGTCGGACTCTATCCTCAATACGGCGTTTCCGGCGGGAAATGTACGTGGCACTGGGACGAAAAATCAGGCGAAGCCGTCCAGCCGGAAAATCCATACGAACACCCGCAGGCTTCCGCCTGTTTCATTCAGAGCGTTCAGGACGATATGGAGTCCATTATGGATTTGGCGAAAAGCGAAGCGATGCTTTTTAAGTTCGGCAGCGGTACCGGCTCCGACCTTTCGACAATCCGAAGCAGCGTTGAAAAACTGGCAGGCGGCGGAAAACCGTCCGGTCCGCTCTCGTTTATGCGTGTCTATGACCAAATCGCCGCCGTGGTCAAGAGCGGCGGAAAAACACGCCGGGCGGCAAAAATGCAGTCCCTGAAAATAACGCATCCCGACATTATGCAGTTCATCGACTGCAAACTCCGTGAAGAGGAAAAGGCAAAAATCCTGATGCAGCAAGGATTATCCCGTGATGACGCTTATTCTTCCGTTCTGTACCAAAACGCCAATCTTTCCGTCCGCCTGACGGACGATTTTATGACGGCAGTCAAAGAAGACAAGACTTGGGCAACCCGCTGGATTACCAACCCCTCGCAAAAGGGACCGGAATATCAGGCGAGAGATGTTTTCGACAAAATCGCCGCCACCGCTTGGGCTTGCGGCGACCCCGGCGTGCAGTTTGATACGATTATTAACCGCTGGCACACCACGCCGAATTCGGGACGAATCAACGCCTCCAATCCGTGCAGTGAATATATGAGCCTTGACGATACGGCGTGCAATCTGGCAAGCGTCAACCTGATGAAATTCCGCTGTCCTGACGGACTCTTCGATGCCGACCGGTTCGTGCAGGCTTGCCGGATTTTCTTCATCGCCCAAGAGATTCTCGTTGACCGGGCAAGTTATCCGATTAAGAAAATTGCGGAAAACAGCCATAAATACAGGGCGATTGGTCTCGGCTATTCCAATCTCGGCAGTCTCATTATGAGTCTCGGTCTGCCGTATGATTCAGATGAATCCCGCGGCTTGTGCAGTGTTCTTACGGCACTGATGCACGGGGCAGCGTACCGGACAAGTGCAGAACTTGCCGATGTCGTCGGCACGTTTGAAGCGTTCAATAAGAACCGCGACCCGATGCTGCGGGTGATTGATATGCACTGGGATGCGGTCAATAAAATCGGCAACTGTCCGAGTTATATGAAAA
The DNA here is from genome assembly GCA_031288955.1 of Planctomycetaceae bacterium. GTDB lineage: Bacteria > Planctomycetota > Planctomycetia > Pirellulales > Thermoguttaceae > WRKP01. Next base: position 1,946 of record JAITQJ010000196.1, read on the forward strand.
AACAGGCGCAGAAACTCTGGGACGATGTCCGCAATGCCGGAAGCCGATACGGTTTCCGCAACGCCCAGGCAACGGTTCTCGCCCCGACCGGCACGATTAGTTTTATGATGGACTGCGACACGACGGGCATCGAACCGGACATTGCGCTCGTCAAATTCAAGCAACTTGCCGGCGGCGGAACGTTGAAAATCGTTAATCAAACCGTCCCGCTGGCACTAAAAACGCTCGGTTATACCGATGAAGACATTGCCGCAATCATTGAACACATTCAGGAAAAAGGCACGCTTCACGAAGCCCCGCATCTGGTTGATGCGCATTTGCCGGTGTTTGATTGTGCGTTTCCGTCGCCGGGCAGTGAACGCTGTATTTCGTGGGATGCCCACGTTCGGATGATGGCGGCGGCGCAGCCGTTTATATCGGGGGCAATTTCCAAAACGGTGAATATGCCTCATAGTGCCGCGGTAAAAGATATTGCCGATGCTTATATGCTCGGCTGGGAACTCGGCTTGAAAGCGTTGGCGGTGTATCGGGACGGTTCCAAAGGGGCGCAGCCGCTGTCAACAACGAATGAAGCGAAAGAAACAGACGGGACTGCCGCCGCAATGAGCCGCAAGGAAAAGCGTAAACTTTCCGGTCCGCGGCGGGAACGGCTGCCGGATACACGCCGTTCGGTAACGCATAAGTTTAACGTGTCCGGTCACGAAGGATATATTACGGTCGGACTTTACGATGACGGACGGGTCGGCGAATTGTTTATCACGATGGCGAAGGAAGGAAGTACCATCGGCGGTTTGATGGACTGTTTCGGTACGGCAATTTCGATGAGTTTGCAGTACGGCGTTCCGTTGTCTGTGTATGTGGAAAAGTTTTCGCATACACGTTTCGAGCCGATGGGACACACGAAGAACCCGGACATTCCGATAGCGAAGAGTTTGGTCGATTACATATTCCGTTGGCTTGGGCGGACGTTTTTACCGGAAATGCAAATTGTCCAGCAAGACCCGCAAAATCAACACCGGCATCATAATATTTGGGACGGCAGTGAACGCCGCTGCGGCAAGTCCGTTAAAAAGGAAAAAAAACAGGATACAGCGGATTTGTCCCGCACGCCGAATCCCGAACCCAAAGCCGCAACTGCGGTTGTGAATGTTACGGTGCTAACGAGTCCTGATACGGAGAGTTTATCGGCGGCGGACGAAATGTATGGTGATTTTCAGGGTGATGCGCCGGCGTGTGATGCCTGCGGTTCGATAACGGTACGCAACGGCAACTGTTATCTTTGTTACAACTGCGGCAAAAGTATGGGATGTAGTTAAACCTTCACGTCAAAGTTGCTGCAAGACGGCGATAAAAGAACAACCGCATTGAAATTGAATATGCCCTACAGACAATTACCGTTTAAGCACATATCAATAACGGCAAAATACGGTACAATCACAGAGCGTTAGGAAGTTTCGTCTTTCCAAATGCTTTCTCCGCCGAGTGCTAAAAAATTTAACAGACCAATGGTGCCGCTTTCAATTCCGTCCCGCTGCCGAACTGCCGATAAACGCTCTTTCGGTACCGTGTTAGGCATCGGCGGTTCCCGCGGTATGGCTGGTGCCGCAGCAATGGCAGGCAAATCAGCCTTACTCGCCGGTGCCGGTCTCGTACAGATTGCCGTTCCTGACCCTGTGTTGGAGACCGTTGCCGGTTATTATCCTGAATATACGACGATTCCCTGCCCTGCGGATTGCTCCGGTCGCTTTTCGTTACAATCCTTGCCGGTACTGCTTGAACGCTGCCGAAATGCCGCCGCCGTATTCATCGGTCCCGGTTTGGGATACAGCGATGACTTGACGCAACTTGCCGGACAATTCGTTCGGCAAGCACCGTGTCCGGTTGTTGCCGATGCCGATGCGCTGCAGCCGGATATTCTGGCGGAACGAAACGATAATGTTACATTAGTCCTCACGCCTCACCACGGCGAGTTTGCCCGATTGACGAATACAACCGTTCCGTTTGAGGATGATATGGAACAACGGAAAGCGTCAGCATTGGCGTTTGCCGGACGGTATAGGACGGTCTTGGTTTTGAAAGGACATCGTTCGATTATCACGGACGGCAGCCGGTTGGAATTGAATAGTACGGGCAATCCCGGAATGGCAACGGGCGGCAGCGGCGACGTGTTGACCGGCTTGATAGCGGGGCTGTTAGCACAAAGGCTGATGCCGGTGTTCGAGACAGTTTGTCTGGCGGTTCACCTGCACGGTTCGGCAGGCGATTTAGCAGCCGAACACCTCGGCGAACTTTCTGTTACGGCAACGTCTATTCTTGCACACATTCCGGCGGCGATAGCGGCTCTAAACAGCGGCTCTGAATAGTCTTGTTATCGGCGGAATTTAATGGATAATTAAACGGCAGGCATTATTCGATTATGGGACAATGCGATGATGAAGAACTT
>JAITQJ010000204.1 GCA_031288955.1 Planctomycetaceae bacterium
GTCGAACAGGTTATTCAGAGTTTAGCCGCAGCACCCTAGATAATGATACATACTCCTGCCGAATTAGAGTCGAAGTTGTTTGAGTTGCTGCCGATGCTGCACACGAGGTTTAACGTGTCCAAAGTCGGCTACTTCGGTTCGTTTGCGAGGAATCAGCAGACGGACACTTCGGACATTGATATTCTTGTTGAGTCTCCGGCGGAAATTAACAAATGGATACTCAAAGACGAACTTTCCGAATTGTTCGGCCGCAAAGTTGATGTGGTCATTAACAGTCAGGTGTTGCCGGAACTTCGGGACAGCATTATGGAAGATATACGCTACGTTGCCGAAAATGAAATTGTCGGCGCACCGTTTCCCCAGCCCGGAGAAAAACGATTTATGAAACAAAAACGTTACGATATTTATCTTCAAGATATTTTGAAGTCGCTGAAACAAATTACGGCTGTAACGACCGACAAGGATTTTGAAACGTTCATCGGTGATGAGGTTCTCGTATTAGCGGTTGAGCGGTGTTTCACGATAGCCGGCGAGGCGGCAAATAAAGTGCCGGCGGATGCACAGCAAAAACATCCCGAAGTCCCCTGGCGTAAAATGACAGACTTCCGAAACGTTGTCGTTCACGAATATGACGGCATTGATTACAGCAAAATGTGGAACATCATTAAAAACGACGTTCCGCAAGTCCTCGCCTGCCTCGAACAGGTTCTCAATGGCTTGACAGAGAACAACGGTTAATGGATAATCGGGGTCGATATTCCTCTTTACCCGAAAAGAACCAATGACAAAATTGACCCGCCGTAATTTTATCCAAACCGCCGCCGTTGCCGCAGTCGCTTCGCCGCTGGTGATTCCCCGAAGCGTATTGGGACAGGACGGTCAGCCCGGTGCCAATGATACCGTGAAAATCGGACTCATCGGTCTGGGCGGACGCTGCACCGGCATCTATCCCAGTGCCGTCAAAGCCGCCAAAGGGGCAAAGGTCGTTGCCGTAAGCGACATTCTGCAAAACCGCATTGACCGATTTTTCAACCGGTACAAGGATTTCACACCGGAACAGGGTTATACCGACTTCCGCAAAATGATTGAGCAGGCAAAGCCCGATGCCGTGTTCTGCGAAACGGCAACACACCAGCGGGCTTGGACGGTTGCCCACTCTATCGTGATGGGCTGTCATACTTACATTGAAAAGCCGATTGTGCTGACGATTTCCGAAGGGCGGTATCTGGTCAATCTGGCACGCAAACACAAGAGAGTAACGCAGTGCGGTTCGCAGCAGCGGTCGCTGCCGCTGTGCCTGTGGGCTTGTGAACAAGTCCAGAACGGACGCATCGGCAAGATTAAAGAAGTCCTTGCTCCGAACTTTGTCGGTCCCAATGTCTGGGACGATGCCGCTCATACCAAAGCGGAACCTTACATTGACGGTTTGACGGACGAATCGTGGGACACGTGGCTCAATCAGGCAAAATCCCGTCCGTTCCACCGGAGTTTGTTCCACAGTTGGTCGAACTGGTGGGATTACGATGCCGGCGGTTTGTGCTTCGGCGTAAGCGGCTGGGGAACTCATTCTTACGACCAAATCAATATGGCACTCGGACTCAACGACACGGGACCGACGGAAATCCTGCTTGAAGAGCCGAGTACAATTCAGGACAGCGGCAAATTTCAGGCCCGCCGCCCGACGGACGAAGAAACCGGTGCGTCGTATTACGGAATGGCAAAGGTTAAGGGACCCCGCGGTAAAATAACGATGCGGACGAAGGACGGTGTTGCGATTAAGTTGCACCTTGACGGCGATTGGGGACCCGGTTTGGGCTGCATCGTTGTCGGCGAAAAAGGCAAGATTGAAATTAACCGGCACAAAATTTCATCGAACCCGAAAGAGATTGCTGCCGAAGGAATGAAAGACCACAAGAACACCCGAGACGAAACGGTGTATCACGTCGAGAACTTTATCGAGTGCATCAAGAGCGGCAAAAAAGCGAATGCCGACATTGAAATCGGACAGCGTTCGACTTCGTTCTGCGAGTTGGTGAACATTGTCCGTGCAACGGCAGAACCCGGCAAAACTATCGGCTGGGACTCGGTGAATGAAAAGTTCATCGGCAACGACAAGGGCAACGAAATGCTCTCCCGTCCCCGCCGCAAAGGCTGGGAACTGCCGGGGTAGGGAAAAATGAATAATGCAGAATGAATAATGAATAATGAATAATGAATAATGAATAATGAATAATGAATAATGAATAATGGGGAAAACGGATACTGTACACGTTTTCCGTTTTCCCGCCATTTTCCATTTTCCATTTAACACGCTATCCCAGCGACCGTTCCTTGTCGTAGGATTCCATTAAACCGGCGGGGCGGTGAATGGCGAGAACGTCTTCAGAGCCGCTATCGTAAGATAGCGTATGTCGGAGCCGCTAACGCAGGTTAGGGGGAGAATACACAAAATACAACAGCACGAACGCCGCGGCGGAAACCGTACACAATACGGCAGCGGAAACAGGTTGAGCGTACAAAAACAGCCCGCCGGCAAACAACAGCCCGTAAATACCGATACAGCCGAGTACCGTACACAAAATTCCCGCCGGCACATTCCAACGCTCCCCCGCCGCCAAGCCTAAATCATCGCCGTCCGCAGCCGCCCGCCGGATAATGTCATTCCAGCCGGGACCGCAAACGTGTGAACGCCGGACAAACTCCCGCAGCGTCTTTTCGTCCGTCGGCGGGGTTAAGAACGTGACAATAATCCAGATAACCGTCGTGATACAAACGCCTGCAACCAGTTGCATCGAACCGGACAGGATAAACGTTTCAGGCGGCAGTGCCAGTGCCGTTACCGCCGCCGGATGCCCGAATTGAAAGTACATTGCGATACAAAACGATGCCGTCATTGCCGCTATTTCACTCCACGCATTGATACGCTGCCAAAACCAGCGCAGCAAAAACAGCAAACCTGTTCCCGCCCCGATTTGCAGAATGATGCGGAAACTATCAAGCGCACTGGTTAACTGTACTGCCAGCACACCGGCAAAAATCATCAGCAGCATTGTCCAAAGTCTGCCGTAAAAGACCCGCTGTTTTTCTGTTGCCTCCGGCTTGAAAAACCGGCAGTGGAAATCGTTCACCATATAAGATGAACCGAGACTCAGATGCGTTGCGATTGTTGACATATAAGCGGCAAAGAGCGAAACGAGAACCAGCCCCGCCCAGCCCGGCGGCAGGAATGTCAGCATTGCCGGATACGCCATATCGTGCTGCATCATTCTTTCCGGCAAGTTCGGAAACGCCTCCCGCAGCGAATCCACTGTGGGAAAAACGACCAGCGAAGCGAGTGCGACGATAATCCAGGGCCACGGACGCACCGCATAATGACAAATGTTAAAAAACAACGTTGCTCCGGCGGCGTGATTTTCGTTCTTTGCCGCAAGCATCCGCTGGGCAACATAACTTCCTCCGCCGGGTTCAGAACCGGGGTACCAAACGCTCCACCATTGAATTGTCAGCGGTATTATCAGGACGGTTACAAACACATCCCAGTTATTCAGACTTGGAAAAAACGCCAACTTATCAGCAACGTTCGGATGGGCGAGCAGATTCTGCAAGCCGCCGACCTGCGGTAATTGCAGCACAAAATATGCCGCCGCTGCGGAACCCAGCATTGCAATAATGAACATCACAAAGTCTGCCCAGAGAACAGCCGAGAGTCCGCCGAGCATAGAGAATATCATTGTGATTCCGCCGGCAAGAAAAACGGTTGTATAAGGGTCGCTGCCGAGCAGTACGCCGAGGATTTTGATAATCGCCAGTGTTACCGATGCCATAATGACGGTGTTGGCGATGAGTCCGATAAACAGCGTCCGAAAGCCGCGGAGAAATGCGCCGGACTTACCGGCATACCGGATTTCGTAAAATTCGATGTCGGTCATTAAGCCGAGCCTGCGCCACAAACCGGCATAGATGAATACGGTTGTCAATCCGGTCAGGAGAAACGCCCACCATTCCCAATTACCGGCAACGCCGTTCCGGCGGACGATGTCGGTAACGAGATTCGGCGTATCGGCAGCGAAGGTTGTTGCCACAAGCGAAATGCCGAGCAGCCACCAGGGCATTGACCTTCCGGCGAGAAAAAACTCGGAGGAATTTTTCCCTGCGCGGTACATTGTCCAGAAACCGATGCCGAACGCAGCGGTAAAGAAAAGGACGACGAGAGCGTAATCAAGCGTTGTCAGGTTCATAGCATTTTATTATAACACAAAAAGGAGCGGCAAAAACAAAGATGCAGACCGGACTGCCAAATTGTTATGAGAACATATTATTATACGCCGCGCAAGCAAGCGCAAGTAAAATCGCAAGCAATTTTGCTTGCGATTTTTTCAGTATTTTTTATGACTCTAGACAAGCATCTCGTGTATAGATATACTGTAAGTCTATGTATTATAACAGGTTAAGCGATAAAAAACGGCACAGAGATTAAAGTGCTTTTGTGAAGAGGTTACGGCGGTGTCTGCATCGAGGTTAAAATCCCGCCGCTGCATCCGAATTGCCGCTGTGTTCTCATTCCGTACATCGACATCGGTGACGAATCTGACCGACCGGCGGAGGCGGAAGACTTTGATAAGATGGCAGA
>JAITQJ010000215.1 GCA_031288955.1 Planctomycetaceae bacterium
CGTTGTATCGCCGTAACCCATTCCGTGCGATTCAATGTTCGCTTCGTCAATAACATACAAACCGTATTTATCACACAGAGCATACCAGCGCGGGTCGTTCGGATAATGCGAAGTCCGCACCGTGTTAACGTTATGCTGCTTCATCAGTTCAATGTCTTTAATCATCGACTCAACGGAAATCGTATGACCGGTAACGGCATCGTGTTCGTGCCGGTTGACTCCTTTTATCAAAACCGGTTTGCCGTTGACGAGCAGTTGAGCGTTCTTAATTTCGACTTTGCGGAAACCAACTTTTGCATAGACCGTCTGATGAGGAATGGAGACCTCGGCATCGCAAAGATTCGGAGTTTCAGCCGACCACTGTTTCGGATTTAGACACGCCGTTTGAATGGTCGTCGTTATCGTCTCTCCTGCGGGAATTGCGTTTGGAGAACTAACGTTCCCGCTCTGAAACTTGACCGCAACATCGACATTAACGGGTTCTGACGTGTCATTTTTTAGGGTAACGACCGCTTGAAACAGGGCATCTTTATTATTTGCGTCCAGTTCGGTCAAAAATTTCACGTCATCAATCCGAACTTTCGGCAGCGTGTAGATAAACACGTCGCGGAATATGCCGGAGAGCCGCCAGAAATCCTGACATTCGAGATATGAACTGTCCGACCAGCGGAAGACTTCGACGGCGATTTTGTTCTCTCCCGCTTTGAGATATTTCGTAACATCAAATTCGACGGGCGTTCGGGAATCTTTGCCCATTCCGACTTTTTCGCCGTTGACCCAAACGTAGAACATCGACTCGACACCGGCAAAGTGCAGAATGTACTGCGATTCACCTTGTAGTTTTTCGAGAGTAAATTCCCGCCGGTACATTCCGACCGGATTATAATCATCGGGAATATGCGGCGGGTTCCAGGGTTTTGTCCAGGGATACGATGAGTTCACATAAATCGGATAATCATCGACAACGCCGTTAAGCAACCTTTGGTTGCCGAGTTTCCCGATGAACATAGGTAACTGCCAATTCGACGGCACCGGCAGATTGAGCCATTGCGAATCGTTGTATTCCGGTTTGGGGAAATCGGCGATGCGGTCGGCAGTGCGGTGGACGAGTTTGAATTTCCAAGTGCCGTTGAGCATCAGACATTCTTTTTCGTTCCCGTTATAAAACGGCACGACGGCACTGCTGCGGGGCGGCAGATTATTGACTCCAGTCAGGCGGGGATTTTCCCAATCGTTCGGTTCGGCACTTTGCGCCGCCGTTTCAAGACAGCCGCAGGCAATTATCGTAACACAACACACAAACAAGGCAGCAATCGGTTTCATTTGTTTCTCCAAAATATCTAGCAGGGCGCAAGAGCGGGGGGCGTACACCCTCCGGCTATATCATACCGCATTTTCGGCACTTTTGATTTCCTGTACCAGACGAACGGCTTCTTCCGGCGTAACACTGCTGTAAACTTTTTCATCGACAACCAGTACCGGTGCGAGACCGCAGGCACCGAGACACGAAACCGTCTCGACGGTAAAAAGCATATCGTCCGTCGTCGTTTTGTCTCCCGTCAACTTTAGTTCGCTGCGCAGCACATCTAAATTCTTTTCGCTGCCCCGAACGTGACAAGCCGTACCATCGCAAAGACGGACAGTATGTTTGCCCTTTGGAATCAGTGTGAAATGCGCATAGAATGTCGCAACGCCGAACACCTGCGACGGCGGCACTGCCAGCATCGTTGAAATAAATGTCAGCACCTCTTCGGGCAGGTACTTATAGAAATCCTGAACCTGCTGCAAAATCGGTATCAATCGGGCAGGGTCACGGTGATTCGTTTCGAGAATTTCAACAACGCGGTCAAACTTACGGACAGCGTTGGTCGATTGGACAGCGGTCATATATGTTTCCGTTCAAAGGGTCTGCGGGTCTGTTCAAACAACAGAACCTATGTCATTCTAGCAAAAAAAGTCAGTTAGTCAAGGTTAACGGGATAATGCCGAATTGACAACGGCAGACAGATAGGGGACAATGGCGGATATTATCCCGTATAAAACAATCAGAATGTCCCCAATGGAACAATACGATGCCGCTATGACCTTGCGGCATAACGGAAACGAAACTGAAGCCGAGAACGCCCTTGTCTCGTTAGCCGCTGATGTTCCCGATTTCGCTCTAACGTACTCCGCTCTCGCCGCCATCTATAAAAGAGCAGGCAAACTGGAACAAGCCGTCAGCAATATGCAGAAATACTGCCAACTCGAATCCGAAGACCCTTTCGGCTACTCCGTGTTAAGTGCCTTTTGCATTGCCGCGGGAAAACACGCCGAAGCCGAAGATGCACTTGCTAAAGCCTCTGAATTGCGTTTTCGCTCGCAATTCGGCTAACCACCATAAAAAAGATGCTCCCGAAAATACTCCTTGCAGATGACAATTTGCAGAACGTTGAACTTCTCGATGCGTATTTGGCGGCACGGGACTGCGAAATTGAAACAGCCGGCGACGGAAACGAAACGCTTGAAAAAGTCCGCTCGTTCGCACCCGATTTAATCCTGCTCGATATTATGATGCCGAAGTTGAGCGGTTTTGAAGTTTGCCAGAAAGTCAAGAGCGACCCGGCAACAAAGGGTATTATGATTTTGATGGTTACTGCTCTGAACGAACTCGGCGATATTGAACGCGCTGTTGAAGCCGGCTGCGATGATTATCTTTGTAAACCAATAAACAAAATCGAACTCCTTAAACGTGTTGACAATATGCTGAAACTGCGGAATATCACCGGCGAACTCGAACGTCTGAAACGGTATATCGATGAAATGGAACGGTAACACTGCGGTCATCGGCGGCGGGTTGGCAGGGATAGCAGCAGCCGATGCGGCAATCCGGCGCGGTGCTAGCGTCACACTCTTTGAAGGAACCGGCGTTCTCGGCGGACGGTTAGCGTCCCTGTTCGATACACAGATTCAGAAATATCTCGACATCGGGCAGCATCTCTTCTTCGGTTGCTGTACGAATCTCATCGCCGTTAATCAATCGCTGGGACTTGACCGTTTTTTTAAGGCATATCATTCGCTTCCGTTCGCCGCCGCTGACGGCAAACGCTGGATGATGAAACCGGTGCGCTGTCTGCCGAAGCACTTGCAATTTTTGCCCGCCGTCTTGCAGATGCCGTTTATTCCGTTTCCGCAGCGTCTTACCACTGCCCGGCTGTTGAATACGTTTGTCAATGCGAAAAATCTGACCGGTACAGTTGCCGATTTCCTCACATTGCACAGCGTTTCACCGGAAGCCGTAACACACGTTTGGGAGCCGATGATATTCAGCGTGTTAAGCGAAACACTGGAATGTTCGTCAGCGGCGGCAGCGCAAAGCGTGATACGAAATGTTTTTTTGGGCAGCGCAACAATTTTTGTACCGTCTGTTCCGCTGCGGACGATTTATAACAGCAGTGCTTCGGCGGCACTGCAATCCAAAGGCGTTTCGCTGCGTTTGTACAGCCGGGTGAACCGGCTGCGCTGGGAAAAAACAGACGGCGGACAACGGATAACGGCGTTGGAGTTGGCGGACGGAACGGAGGAAACTTTTGACCGCTATATTCTGGCGGTACCGTTCAGTTATCTTTGGAAGATATTGCAGGAATCGGATTTAGAAGACTTTAATGCTGCACTGGCGTTAGACCGATTTGAATTAGGCACGATAACGACGGCACATCTTTTTCTTGACCGTCCGTTGGTGCCGGATGCGCTGCCGATGACGATGTTGACCGGCGGCTGCGGACAATTTTTGTGCCGTCCGCAATTAGCACCAAATGCTTTCGGTTATCATCATACAGTTGTCATCAGTGCATCGCATCGGTTATTAACGGAGACGGAAATATCGGTAAGCGGCAAGGAGTTGCTGGTCAGCCGGATTACCGGTCAGTTGCGGCAAACGTTTGGAGTGCCGGATTTAGCGGTACGGTATTCCCGTATAGTGACGAATTTTGAGGCGGTTTTTTCGCCGAATCCGCTGGTGTTCAATAACAGACCGGCATCGGCAACGCCGTTTTCCAATTTGACATTAGCGGGCGATTGGACGCAGACAGGTTATCCGTCAACGATGGAAGGAGCCGCCCAAAGCGGTATCGCCGCATTACGCTGAAAAAACAGGCACGGATATTGCAGTGTTTTGTCCAAAGAGATTCTGATGCCGATTATTCAGGAATAAAACTTCTCCGGGGTGTTACAATGACGCTTACAATACAATCCGGCTGACAAGCGGTATCTTGCCGATGACGTAAACTGCGGCGGCGGAGACGACAAATATCGTCAATATCCCAACCGGCAATGACAACAACGGATGAAACGAATGAACCGTTAAACGAATCCCTATCACTCCGCTGCCGAGAAGATGTAGAACCAGCATATGAATCAAATAAACTCCCAGCGTCAGCGGTGATATTTTTGTTACGATTGTACAAAGAAACGATTTTCGGTAAATCCGCATTACCCCGATGTATTGAATCACTACAAACGATCCAAGCGTGAACACAGGACTAACGTAATAGTACAATGTCCTTCGGCTTGTATGAAAATAATCAGCGGTAAGAGTTATGGTAAATGCAAGCAAACATAAGGTTATAATAGTTACCCAAACTGCCGCCCCCCCCCATTTTGACATTTGCAGACGGGGTTTGTATCCCAGATAATAACCAATAACGAAAAGCCCTGCGAAACCAGACAAAACGCAGAAATCAAAATGCGGACTCAGGACATCGATACCGAGTAAATGTCTCGCTGCTGTGTTCAGAAACTTTAACACAAATGAAGCACAACACCAAAGGACAACAAAATACCGCAAGGTTTTTTTATCGGCATTACGGACAAAAGTGTGCAGGATAGGAGCGGCAATATACAGACCGAGTATCAAGTGGAGAAACCAAAGATGCGAATCAACGTTCCCTGCCAGTATCGTCCGTATGCCTTCGATGACAGTGATAGTATGTGCAGACCGGTCAGCACCGGCAGTAAAATACAGGGCAAGTAAATAAACGGCAGACCACACGAGCAGCACTCTGACAATGTTGCCGATGCGTCTTGCCTGTTTCCAGTTGAGTAAATCTTTTTTGCCCAGTAAGAGATAACCGCTCAACATTACAAACAGTGAAACAGCCGGTAAAAAGAAACAATCGCAAAAATTGGTTGTGAACCAAGCGGACATTGAAGGGCAATCCGCTGCGGGGATTATAGCGATAGAACGTCCGTAATGAAGTCCGATGACCATTAAAGCACTGACAACCCGCAGCAAATCCGCCCACAGAATACGTTCCTGTGTCTCCTGAACAGCCTGCGGTTCTTGAACAGGTTGTATTTCTGCGGACGGTTCGCTGCTTTGCGGTAACCTTTCAGGTACGATAATTTCGCTGACAAAGTCCTTCATTGACGGTGTTTACGGTAGAGGAATTTCAACAACTTTCATTTTAATCAAAAGTCATCTTTTTTCAACAGAGACAAATGCCGATAACAATTCAAAACAAGATAACCGTTCCGTTTCCTGCTGCCGGAAAACGCAGCGGCTTTCTGTCCCCCGCCGCCTCAATGTAATACTCAACCGCCGGACGTTTTCCATTCAACACCGGCAAGCACACTTCGTAATTACTGCCGTTCAAATGCGTTAACGCAATCTGTTCAAAAGGCATTTTGCTATTTCCCAAATCTTTCCAGTGCAACACCGCCTTCACCGGCGGCTCCTGCGTGTGAATCTTTACCGGCAGCGT
>JAITQJ010000234.1 GCA_031288955.1 Planctomycetaceae bacterium
AACTGCCATTATAAACTCCTAATTAGTGATAAGAATTTTTCGGCTTTTGCCGTGTCGGTTGGTTCGGAACTTGCAATACGGATTATCTCGCCGAGTTTTCTTTTAGTAACCATAGATGAAAAATAATTCATATCGTTTGCTAGCAAAGGGGTGATTACTTTTTCTAACATTGTCAAGTTAGAAATCGTTTGAAATCCGCCCCCGTCCGTTGCAACAACGAAATCGGAAGGTATTGGATTCGGGTGTAAAGACCAGAAACCTTGGACAACACCTGATGTTTTAAGAAAATCGACTTTATGAACGTATCCTTGTGTAATCGGACTATTTCCCAAAATGATTATCGGAATCGTCGCTGATTCGACACTTGAAACGCGGATATTTATTGATTTCCCAATCGCCTTCAACATCGAATCGGAACGTAACAAAGACGGTTGCCCTTTGTGTGATTTATAATCGCCAACCCATTCAATCGAATTGGGTGCTTGGAACCGATAATTTGATACGATACTCATTTTTATCTCAAAAACGAGTTTAATATTTTCCGGCGACTGTATCGTATCGTTTGTCGTGCAAAAAGCCAAATCCGCCTTTGACCCGCGGGGCAACCCGATAGCATCACATTGAACACCGTTGACCGCAAAAAGATTGTGTTTTCTTGCTAGCGGTTCAAATAGATTTTTTGCCCACCTTTCTGTAAAACTTCCAATAAGAGAATTGCGGGACTGTAACGTTTGCCCTTCTGCATCTTGTTTTTGCGGAACGTAAGCGAACTGCCCCAAAGAAAGGTTATAAAATAAACTTTCTGGGGACGACATACGCAGTGCGTCCCTAAAAAACTGTTTTTCTGTTTCGATATTCCAAAACGGCATAAAGCGGGTTCCTCATTCTGTGGTTTTCTGGATTTTACCCGATTCTATTGCGGCAGTCAACACATTGATATTCCGGTGCCGGTCAAGTATTTCTGGGGGGAAATTTACGTTGACAGCGTTATTGAAGGCGATATAGTCAAAACGAAAACGCCGGAGCAGGTTTTCGTCTTCGGCAAACTGCCGCGGCGGAGTATCCGGGTGCCGCTCTACACCGGCGGAACGACAAGCCCCGACTTCGTGTTCGCCGTCAAAAACAACGGCGACACAGTCGCCGGCTCTTTGAATCTTTATCTTCTTGTCGAAGCAAAAAGCGATGACAAGCGGACGAGTGAAATGGCTGCCCTTGCCGCCCAGAAACATTTCTTTGCTTCAATCGGCGTGCAATGGAAAGAAATCACCGACGTTCGTGATGTGAACGACAAGATAAACGAAATGCTGGGAAACGGCTCACGATAGGAGTGTTCACTCTTGCATTAGCAGACGGCTAATACATTGGTGTCGGCGGGCGGTATTGTTCAAAATCGATACTCCGAAACCAATCTATCGTCTTTTTAAGTCCCTCCGCAAGCGGCACCTTCGGCTCCCAATCTAATTGGGCTTTGGCAAGCGAAATGTCCGGCTGACGCTGACGAGGGTCGTCTGCCGGCAACGGCTTGCTGATAATTTCCGATGACGCTCCTGTCAATCTGATGACTAACTCTGCCAATTCCCGTATCGTAAATTCTCCCGGATTGCCGATGTTGACCGGTCCAACAAAATCGTTCTCGTTATCCATCATTCGTATCATCGCTTCAACTAAATCGTCCCGATAACAAAATGACCGGGTTTGATTGCCGCTGCCGAAAATCGTAATCGGTTCGCCTGTCAAAGCCTGACGGATAAAATTCGATACAACTCTGCCGTCAAAGGGGTGCATCCGCGGTCCGTATGTGTTAAAGATACGGACAATCCGCACCGGCATTTTGTGTACCCGGCGGTAATCCATAAATAACGATTCCGCTGCCCGCTTACCCTCATCGTAACAAGCACGGAGACCAAGCGTGTTAACATTGCCCCGATATGTTTCCGGCTGCGGATGCACATCGGGGTCGCCATAAACTTCACTGGTGGACGCTTGCAGGATTTTCGCCCGGCAGCGTTTTGCCAAACCGAGCATATTGATAGAACCAACAAGCGACGTTTTCATCGTCTTTATCGGATTGTACTGATAATGCCCCGGTGCGGCTGGACACGCAAGATTATAGACTTCATCGGCTTCAAGAATAATCGGCTCTATAACATCGTGGCGGATTAACTCGAAGTTCGGCAGTCCAAGCAGATGAGACACATTGGACTTTTGACTCGTAAAAAAATTATCGAGACAGATAACATCGTGTCCGGCGGTAACGAGCCGTTCGCAGAGATGCGAGCCCAAAAATCCCGCTCCGCCGGCAACTAATACACGTTTTATTTTCGCCACGTCTTTTTTAACGAATAACTGATAATGATTTTCTACACTCCCGACAAGTATCGCCGGATATTTAAGTCATCTTTGTATAGGCAACAAACCTTAAACCTCTTCCGGCACGATGTACGGCGCACGGTAATCACGTTTCCAGTACCGCATCGCCTCTTGATTCTTCGGAACGCCCGTCGCCGTATCAATGTCCAATTTCACACCGCCGAGACGATACGATATTGTCGAATAATGCACCAGTGCCGTACTGCGGTGTCCCTTCTCAATGTCGCCGTTGGGCAACTCCCGCGTCTTGATACAGTCCAGAAAATTACGCTTATGTTCCGGTTCGGGAAAGCGGCCGAAACCCTGCGCCGCCGCAACCGGCTGCCGGTCTTTCGGACGACCGAAAACCTGCCAGCCGCCGCCGTGTCTGCCGACCATCATCACGCCCTTCGTGCCGTAAATCTCGATGCGGGTCGCACATTGCAGCCAATACGGGAATGTGTCCGTCTGCCGTACCGCTGCATCAATCTTAAGAATATAGCCGGTGTAAAGCGACTCCTCAACAACGAACGTCATATCGTCGTATTCATAAGACGCTGTCAGTGTGTCCGGCGTTTGCGCATCGCTCTTCGGGTCGGAAAAACGTCCGCCTACAGCATACGCCGACTTCGGAATTTCCTTGCCGACAAGCCAGCGCGCCAGGTCAATTTGATGCACACCGTCGTTGAGTAAATCGCCGGACGAAAAGTCCCAGAGTTCGTGCCAGTTGCGGTTCAGAACGGTCGAAGAATAAGGACGCTCCGCCGCCGGTCCAAGCCACGCACTCCAATTCAATCCTTCGGGAACGGCTTCGCCGGTCTTGATTTTGAACGAGTTCATCTCCTGTTTCTGATTGAACACTTTACAAAGATGAATGTTACCGAGTTTGCCGTCCTGAATGTATTTTTTCGCCTGTATGTTGTACGGTGCGCTTCGGTTTTGCGTTCCGTGCTGACAGATGCGTTTGTACTTCCGGGCGGTTTCGACCATTTTTTGTCCTTCCCAACCGGACTGCGAGGCGGGCTTTTCGGTATAGACATCTTTACCCGCCTGCATTGCGAGGATAGCACCGAGAGCGTGCCAATGGTCGGGCAAAGCGCAGATGACCGCATCAACGCTTTTGTTGTCCAGCACTTTCCGCATTTCAGGTTCATACTTGGAATTCGATTTTTTTGCCGCGGCTTCACCTCTGCCTTTCTGCACATCGCAGCAATAGAGAACGTTGACATCATCGAATTCCTGAAATCCGGTAATGCGGGAATTGTTCGGATAATCGAATCCGTGCAGGAGTTGGGAACCTCGTCCGCCGCAGCCGACAAGGGCGATATTGATTTTGCTGTTTGCCGCTGTACCTTGTGCGGAAGCATCTCCGCTTAAGATGGTCAAGCCGGCACCGAAGCCGAGCGACGTTTTCAATGTGTTACGTAAAAAATTCCGGCGTTTCATTGTGTTCTGGTGTAATTGTGTTCTGGTGTAAAAGACGAGCAACACCGTTATTATCCTTTACAGCCGGAACTTTGTCAACGCCGGCGGAACTAGTTGGCGTTGATTAGTTGCAGCGTTCGGCTGACAACCGTATCGATTAAATCGTCAAGTGTTTGCGGATTCGTGTAAAAATGCGGCGAAGCCGTTTGCACAATACCGCCCGCCAATGTAACACGTTCCATATTTTGAATATGTATCAGCGACAGCGGCGATTCCCGAAACAGCAAAACCAAACGCCGCCGTTCTTTCAGTTGAACTTCCGCTGCCCGATGTACCAAATGCTGATTGATGCCCGACGCAATACAGGACAACGAACCGGCACTGCACGGAGCAACAATCATCGCATCAAAGCGGGACGAACCGCTCGCCGGCGGCACATTCATATTCAAGGGGTCGTAAAGCGTTATTTGTTCCGTTGCCTCCGGCAAGCGAAAGCCTTCCTGTTGGGCAACCTGCTGCCAGGTCGGAGAAGCAATGAGATGTATTTCGTGTCCCGATTTTTCGAGCCGTTCAAGCAAACGGAAACCATACACCGTTCCGCTTGCCGCCGTCATTGCGAGAATGATTTTCATTACCGGTGTTTAATTAGTCTTTTGTTCAATGCAAAATATCGTTTTCGTGCCGCGGATATAAAGCCGGTTTTGGATAACGGCGGGACTGGCGACACACGGTTCCGGCATCGGATTTTCCGCTACCTGCATCGCCTTGGCAGATTCTTCACTCAACGCTCCGCTGTCATCTGTTGCCGCTTTCGATAAATCAACAACGAACGCTTTTGCCGCCGCTTCCGTCCGCGAAAACAGATACACTAAATTGCCGACTAACAGCGGCGAAGCATAAAAACCGGACTCGCCGCCGCCGACTTCCAACTCCCAAAACTTCGCCCGTTTGTTCGCTGCCGACTTCGGGTCGTATGCCGTCAGATAACCGCCGCTGTCGAACGTAAAAAACCGGTCAGCGGCAGCAAACGGACTTGGTGTGTCCGGCATCGCATTCGTCCCCTGCCACAAAATATGCGTTGCTGTAACATCGCCGCTGCCCGTTGCATCAATCGCCGTCGAACGGGGCGATTGATTTGTTACAAAAACAACGCTGCCGGAAGCAATCGGCGACGGTCCGACATCTGCACTCAAACATTTGCACCGCCATATTTCCTTGCCGTCGTCAGGATTATAGGCTATCACGAACGGGTCGCCGCAGGTTATTACCTGATATTGTCCGCCGATTTTTTGCAGCGTCGGCGACGACCAGGAATTCGGCAGCGTCCGCGCCGTTTCCCAAACGGTTTTGCCGCTTTTCGCATCTAGAGCAACGATTTTCGATTTTGCACCGCTGCCGTCGCCGACATCATATTGAACGATAACCTTGCCGTTGTGGATTGCCGGTGAAGACGCATAACCGTATGTGCTTTCCGGTACGCCGAAACTTTTCCGCCAGACAATTTTACCGGTAAAATCGGCGGCGGCGAGTTCCCCGTTGGCGAATATGGCGAAAATGTGCTGTCCGTCCGTTGCCGGTGTCGGTGCCGCAAAACCGGTATCTTCGCTAACCTTGACGCTGCCGGTTGCGGTTGTTGCGTCAACATTCCAAAGCATTTTTCCCGTTGCGGTATCGAAACAATAAATCTGCTGCGTTTTTTCGTCGGCACCGGTTACAAAGAGTTTCGTATTCCAGATAATCGGCGATGATTTTCCCGGCAATGGGACTTCCGTTTTCCAAACAACATTTTCGCCGGTAACAGCGTTCCATTTAACCGGCGGTTTATCGGATATACCAATACCATTACCGCCGCTCCCGCGAAACGATGTCCATACCAACGCCGGTTCAACTGCCGGTTCCGCCGTAACGTCAACCGGCAGCGGGGCGGAAACGGCTGTATCCGCTAACACCGGCTCCGTCTCCGGCAATTCTTTTGCGGCAATCTTTGCCCGCAGTATTGTTTCTAGGGGCGTTGATGGTGTCAATAACATTCCGGCGGCAACTCCGGCTGCCGATGCCGCCAGCGCATAGACGAAAATTGCCGCACCCGTCCGTAATGTCCCGGATTCTTTCCGGTCAGCGAAACGAAGCGGCTGGCGGTCATTATCCGGCAGCGGTCGGTTTAACACGCTGCAAATCCGCATAGACACAAAAAAGACGATTGATGCAATAAGGAGCAGCGGGGCTGTTCGGTGAAGAATCGTCCGCCGCCGGAAAAAATCGTTTCGCAGCCGTTCGTCGAGTTGCCGAACGTGTTCTTTGAGTTGGTCGTTCTGTTTATCGCCGGCAAGTTGTTGTTTCGCTTCGATGAAAGTTTTTTCGTTTATCGGAAGAAGATTGAAGATGCCGTCCGCTTCCCGGCGATACGTTTGTCCGTCAGCATCGGCACCGCTTTGTTGTCCGTTGAAGCCGAAATAATTGACGAGCAGCACGCCGGCGAAAAACACGCAGCACACAGCACTGATGCCTGCCGTCCAAAACGCCAGATGATAAAGCCGCCGTACTCCGGCGACATTCGTTGTCTCAAGTACCGTCGTCATTTATAAACGGAACCGATGTCGTCGGCTAATCAATAATTTTTGTTATCGGAAATTCCACGATGCCCGTTGCGCCGAGAATTTTCAACTTCGGTATCAGAGTCCGCACAATAGATTCGTCAATGATTGTTGAAACGGAAAACCATTGACCGTCCGACAGCGGCGAAACCGTCGGATTTTTTAGTGCCGGTAAAACCTGAATGATTTCCTGTAACTTTTCTTTCGATACATTCATCATCAGTCCCGTTTTACCTTCTGCCGCCATCGTTGCGCGAAGCATTAACACGATGTCGTCAATCTTCTGCTTTTTCCACGGGTCCTGATATGCCTGATGATTGGCGATAAACCGCGTTGTACTTTGCAGCACTTCGGCGACAATCCGCAGTTTGTTGGCTTTGAGCGAAGAACCGGTTTCTGTAACCTCGACAATCGCATCGGCAAGTTTCGGCGGTTTGACTTCCGTTGCCCCCCAACTGAATTCAACGTGTGCTGTTACTCCGTGTTTTGCGAGAAACTGCGTTGTTAAACCAACGCCTTCGGTCGCAATGTGTTTACCTTGTAAATCCGCAACCGTTTTAATCGGCGAATCTTCGGGAACGCAGAGAACCCAGCGGACGGGACGGCGGCTGACTTTGGAAAACCGCAGTTCGGCAACTTCGCAAACATCGCTTTGAGTTTCGACAATCCAATCGTGTCCGGTCAAACCGGCATCCAAAGCCTCGCTGGCAACGTAACGTGCCATTTCCTGCGCCCTAATCAACAGACATTCAATTTCGTCATCATCAATGGACGGAACATAACTGCGGGGCTGAACGGATACGTTGTATCCGCTTTTTCTGAACAGTTCAAAAGTCGCCTCTTGCAACGAGCCGGCGGGAATTCCAAGTTTCAAAAGCATTACGGTATCGTATTGGGTATTGGTTTGTGATGAGCAACTGCGTGCTGATAGTATAACAGAAGGGATTTTGTTTTCAAGAAAGACGGAAAATTGCTCCGCCGCCGGCTTTGCCCTGATTTTCAATTTTCAATTCCCCCCTCCTTTTTCCCCTATCTTACCTGACTGGAATGTCATTTCCCGCAGAAAAGGATTTTTCCTATTTTTTCTGTACTCTTTTCACTTTGACGCTTTTCCTGCCGAATTCCTCATTCGGGAAACAAAAAACCCCCTAGTTTTCAATTACTATTCCCCCAATACGATGCCGCTGCGAATCTCCGTAGATTTCCGGCATTGTCCCCCAGAGGTGTCTCAAGTCCGTTTTGCCGAAGAGAATCGTTCTCATCAGGGCGGACAGCGAAAGCCTCTATAAGTTTAAGTTTCTAACAAGAAAAGGAACAATCACTATGTCAATGAAATTATTTTGGAAGCACGTCCTGCCCCGATTGCTTCTCATTATGCTGCCGATTGCAGCAGTACAAGCACAGTACACCGATAAGGTGCAAACCGATTTCTCTACCATAACAGCGGTAGCGGATACGGGTGCCGCAGAAGCCGGAACAGCGTTGAAAATTCTGACCATCACGGACGGTACCAATGCCTACCTGCACTGGTCAGAAGCAGGGGCAACAGGTCTTTCCAACACCCCGTGGACCAACGGCGAAAATATCGGCAACATCAACGCGACGTTTGAGGCAAATCAGTACGGGACGGGTGGGTCCGTAGGTCTCATTATCGCCGATAATTTTGTAACCCCAATCAACTTTGCCGGACAGATACTGGACGTTGGTACTATCGACGTAACCAGCGAAGCCAGCAACACAAAGCCTCTCGTCGGCTTGCAGTTGGTTGGTGGTCCCACCGCCGGCTCTCC
>JAITQJ010000255.1 GCA_031288955.1 Planctomycetaceae bacterium
CCGGCGGAACGTCCAAACGTGTCCGGCACCGGATACCGATGTTATCGATTGAAAATTCGTATAACCTCGGCGAATTAAGCGAATTCGGCAGCCGTGTACAGAAAAGGTTAGTTCAAAAAGACGGAGGAGATAACAGCAGTCTCCGCTGGATAGTCGAACTCAAAATTGACGGCGTTGCAATGTCGCTGATATACAGAGGCGGCAAACTTGTGCAGGGTATCACACGCGGCGACGGCAGCGAAGGCGACGACGTGACGCATAATCTTGATATGATTCGGGACATTCCGCAAACGCTCCGTTGCAGCACTCCGCCGCCGCTGCTGGAAATCCGCGGGGAAGTTTATATGCGGAACTCCGACCTCGTCCTGCTGAATGAAAAACAGCCGAAAGAAGAAGCGTATAAAAATACGCGGAACATCACGACCGGAACGATTTCGCTCAAAGACGCTAATGAGGAAAAAGACCCGAAAAAATATGCTAAAATCCTCGAAGCACATCAGAACAGAAAACTGCATTTCTTTGCCCATAGCGTCGGTTCTTATGACGGTTTGACGGCAGCGAATCACTGGGACTTTTTGAAAGAAATCGAATCTTATGGTATTGCGGTAACACCGCACGTCAAACGTTTCGGTTCCTTTGACGAAGCCGCTGATTATTGCGGACGGCTGTATGCTTCGGAAGACGATTTTTCCGCTGACTTCGATTTTACGGCTCTCGATTTTGAGACCGACGGTCTCGTGTTAAAGGTTGACGATTTTGCACAGCGTGAACAACTCGGTGCAACGGGACACCATCCCCGCTGGGTCATTGCGTACAAAGTCGAAAAGTACGAAGCAACAACCGTGCTGCGGGAAATCCGGGTACAGGTCGGCAAGACGGGGACGATAACGCCGGTTGCCGAAATCGAGCCGGTTGAAATTGCCGGTACAACCGTTTCCCGTGCGAGTCTGCATAACGCCGAAGAAATCGAACGCAAAGATATTCGTATCGGCGATGTGGTTGTTGTCGAAAAGGCGGGAAAAATCATACCGCATATCGTTCGTGTTGAAAAACATCTGCGTACGGAAGAATTGCCGGTCTTTGAATTTCCGTTGACGTGTCCTGTCTGCGGTGAAACGTTGTCGAAAGATGACGGCGGCGTGTATATCCGCTGCAATAATCCTGAATGTCCGGCGCAATTTAAGGAGCGGCTCCGGTATTTTGCAGGACGCAATGCGATGAACATTGACGGACTCGGCGACAGATTGATTGAGCAACTCGTTGACTCCGGTCTGGTCAAACGCTTCGGCGACTTGTACCGCCTGACGAAAAAGGCAATCAAGGAGAAAAAGAAAGCGAAACAGATTGAGCGGGTCGGCGACAAGTTGATTGACAATTTATTGCAGGAAATTGAAAAGAGCAGGCAGCAGGATTTAGGAAAGTTCATTAACGCTTTGAGTATCCGGCACGTCGGCAATCGGACGGCAAACGTTCTGGCGAAACATTTTGAGTCTCTTGACAATATACGCAAAGCAACGGAAGAAGAGTTGAGCGGTATTGACGAGATTGGACCGATTAGTGCCGGGAGCATAACGGAGTTTTTCCGCAGCGAATCAGCGATGCTCGACGACCTCGTTGCGGCAATCGGTGTACAGCAAAAGTCTGAAGCCGCAGCCGTTCAGCCGGCGGCGAATCAGCCGCTTGCCGGTCAAACGATTGTTGTAACAGGAACGCTGGAGCATTTTAAGCGGAACGAAATTGAGTCGTTCATCGAGCGTCACGGCGGTAAGGTTTCATCAAGCGTATCGGCAAAGACCTCGTTCGTTCTCGTCGGTGCTGACCCCGGAAGCAAACTTGCCAAGGCGCAAAAACTCGGTGTCCGCATCGTTAGCGAAGCCGAATTGACGGCAATGCTTAACGTTTCTGCGGCGGAATAACCGCTATGCCGATTTTTACCGGCGGAACGGGAAATACCGTATCTGCTTTTAACTCCAGCGGCGGCAAAATTTCCGCCGTCGGAAATTGAGCAAGCCAATCCGTTGCCTGCCCCGTTGATTTATTGTATGCAAAATCATTATTGCCGAAATTGTCCTTGAAATAGCGTTTCGGAAATGTGCCGGGGTCAGCAATGAACCAAAGCAAAATGCCGCCCTTGTTACGAAAATCGGCTTCTGTTGCCCAAAGCGGACTATAAACTGACGGCGGCGGATATGAATAGCATCCGACCGCTTCGGTACAAATATCATCGCCCCGTACAAACGAAAGCGGCGTATGATAACGCAACTCCCAAACAGTATTGACCGTTTTTGCCAGTGCTTTTCCGGGAAAATGATACCGCGAATCCCTGCCCGTCAGCAGCGGGGCAAATTGTGTTACACAAATTGTCATAACCGCAAAAAACACAATGTTTGCAAAAACAAGTTTTACACACAGCGGATACTTCTTGTACTTTGCCTCCGGTATTTTAAGTGTATAAAGCAGAAACAGCGGCAGCAGAAGCCAAAGATGACAGCCGAGTGCCGCACGCATATTACCGGCAAAATAACCGGCGGCGAATATCTGTAACAATAAAGGAACCGCAATAAAAATCAGCAAAAAACGTCCGGCAGGCGAACAAAGTTTTGCTCTATCGAATGAAAAATGAAATGTCCCCCGCGGCGGAAGAATCAGCGGATAAAGCGGTATCAGCAAAACCGCAACGACGGGAATCTGTTTGTAGAAAAACTTAACCGGCGACAAAAAATGGTCAAATGCCGCCGGCTGAACTTTGCCGATAGAACCTTCTGCATAGCGGAACATCGCAAAGTCTGACCGGAAAAGCCAAATCAACAGCGGCATAAAAACGAGAAAGCATACGCCGGTCGAAAGATAGGGTCCCCGTGTTTTCCAGTATCTGCGTCCCTGCGGGTCAATGAGCAGATAAATCAGAATCGAAGCAACGAGAACAAAAATCGTTAACTTGCAGTAAAGCCCCAGTCCTAACGCCAAACCTGTTAATATCCAATAACTTTTTTTATTTTCTGTAACAGAAAGATACAGAAAAAAAACGGCGAGGATATAAAACAAACGCATAAATGTCCGGTTATTATAAACGGTTGAGTCGTAATGAAAATAAAAATACGACAACAGAGTCAATGCGGCGAGAAGAGCCGTTTGCGGAGAAAGAAGCCGCAGAGAAAAACGCCAAACGGTCAGCACACATAAAGCGCAAGCCGTTTGAGCGGCAAGATAAGGAGCAAACTCTGCCCGGTTGAAAAGAACCGCATAGATTTCGGTAACCCAGCCTTGAAATGCCGGATGTTTGAATGTCGAAAGCACCCAATGCTGTCCGACGATAATCATCTCCATCGTATCAATCTGATAATTGGGCAGAAACAAAGCCGGGGCGAACGTCCAAAAAAAGACGTGCAATGCAAGTGCGGAAAAAAGAATTGTATCAGTCTTTTGCATTAGACCTGTTCCACAGTCCATACTATCAATTTCCCGCCGAGTATAGCACAGACGAGTTTCGTCAGCAAGAGGTACCTTCGCATTGTTTTTTAGAACGTATGGGGATTATTGCAATGACATATTACGGAACAAGTCTATTTATGCAGCAACTTTTTACCGCACGAGATTTTGCCGGAAATCCTTAATGCTTTCGCAAGTTGCAGCCGCTTCTAACAAGGAATCCAAAGCGATTAAGTCGGTATATGATTTGATACTGTCTTGAATCGTTTTGGGAACGGATTGGAATCGGGCAAAAAGTACCGTTATGACGGCATTTGCCTTTTCCCGAATAGCCCCGCGTTCCTCGCCAAGGGCAATACCGCGTTCCTCGCCAAGGGCAATACCCCGTTCCTCTCCGAGGACAAATCCCCGATTGACCCATTTTGCCGTCACCCCTGCTTCTTCCATCACTTCGTCAAATGTCTTGCCTCTCATATCTTGAATCTCCTGAAATGTAAAAGGATTCGCTTTCAAAATCACCTGCAAATATGCCTCTACGGACAATTTACCGTCAGCGTGTTCCTGCTGTGTAATAACTCTGTCCATACCGGCAGCGTCCAAATCATTACGCAAACTCCGAAGCCAAAGGTTGTCCTCTTCCGCTAAATCGGCAGAAACAACGATTTGCGTCGGGCTTGTATCACCGTTAACGTAATAAATGCCGTTCGTTGGATTGGTTATGTTAAAACATTTGCCTAATTCCCGAAGCAATTTACGAGGCGTTCGCAAAACAACCGCCGTAACTGTCATCTCGTCAACACCGATTTTATGCTGCGACGCATATAACCGTGAATAACACTGCGTCTTATGGTAGTCCCAAATCGTAAACCGGTCATCAGGACTCTTGTATTCAACAACGTTGCATTGTTTGAAAATCTGTCCGATGTTCTTTTTGATGACCACGTTGGAACGCTTTTTGATAATCAACACATCGATTTTCAGCGGTTCGGACGTTAATTGGTATTCGGACTCGTACTCAAGTACGTCTTTGTATTCCGCCAATTCCAACTGAATTGCCTGTACAAATGCCGGATGCCACGCTACTCGCTCCATAACGTCATTATAGCAACCGGTAACGGCAGTTGCAAGAATCGTGAACGGTTTCATCAACAAATAAAAACGGCTCACGATGCGGTACCAGGGCTTTGACTTCATCGAGTCTATCCGCCATTTCATTCAACCTGCGGTTTTTGCGCCCGCTTTTTAGTTCTGTCGTTGTTTCCGACAAATTCCAATACAGCAGGTTAACACTAACGTTTTGAGAATTGAGTTCCCCGCCGTGCTTTACGGAAACCATACTTCTTCCGCTCGACTTCCCTTGCATCACGGGTTAACAAACTATGTTCACGCAACGCCGGTTCTGTATCAGGGTCGAGCCGCTTGATTGCTCTGGCAATACCAAGTTTACAGGCATCAGCCTGTCCCGTCGTTCCTCCGCCTTCGACCTGAATCAAAACATCAACAAGACCGCTTTTGCCCGTCAGAACAATCGGTGCCATAACGGCATTACGGAGTTGCAGCGACTTGAAGTATTCATCCAGTTCGCGGCGGTTAATACTGATTTTACCGCTGCCCGGTCGGACACGGACACGCGCAACAGACGATTTCCGTCTGCCGGTTCCGAGAGAGTCCCGTAATCCGCTGCCTTCGATGACATAATCACCGAATTTGGTCCCGTTTTTTCTTTGGTGAAGCAAAGTCATTGCGTTTTCTTGTAATTGCGTACTTTGTGTCTGGTTATTTCTTTGCGAGTTCGATAACTTCCGGCTGCTGTGCCTGATGCGGATGCTGCTCGCCGCTTTTATAAACTTTGAGTTTACCGAGCATTTTTTGGGCGAGTTTATTTTTCGGAAGCATCCGGCGGACGGCTTCGGTTAGTATCAGTTCGGGTTTGCGGGCAAAACGTGTCCGTGCCGTTTCAGCACGCAGACCGGGGTAACCCGTCCACCAGGTATAACGTTTCTGGTCAAGTTTTTTGCCGGAAAAGACGACTTTATCGGCATTGGTAACGATGACGTATTCGCCGGTATCGACGTGCGGCGTATATTCGGGACGGTGTTTCCCCATCAAAATCATTGCGATGTCGCTCGCCAGCCGTCCGACGGCTTTATCGGTTGCATCGACCAAGTACCATTTTTGGGGTACTTCGCCGTTTTTTGCCATATACGTCTTGTTCATAATGCTTTAACCGCTAATACAACGTGCGGCTAATTATACTGTATCGCGGTATTCCTGCAAGGGGGATAAAACAACGTTTTTATGCAAAGACCGCTTTTTTCGGAACTAATGAAAAAATAAAAAATTATCTTAAGTAAGCGCAAGCAATTTTGCTTGCGCTTTTACTTGCGTTTACTTGCGTTTACTTGCGCTCGGTCTGGTAAAATATCCAAAGAATTGATTTTGTATTCCGCCTTCGTCCCGTTTACTGTTGCTTGACACTCAACACTGCACCGGATACAATCGGGATACCTGTCAGTTTTAACCGCCCAATTAACCGGAGATTTGTAATGAAAGTCCGCCGTTATGTCCGATTTGTTCTCCTACCGAACAGCGTCCTCGCCCTGTTTTTGCTTTGCTCCGCCGCACTGTACGCTGACGTTCGTCTGCCGGAGATTTTTGCTTCCAATATGGTGCTGCAACAAGAGATGCCTGTACCGGTTTGGGGTTGGGCTTCCGCCGGAGAACAAGTTACCGTACACTTTGAAAATCAGTACACCATAGATTTTGGAAATCATTCCGCTGTTCAATCTGTTAGAGCCGTTGCCGGTGCCGACGGACGCTGGTTCGTTACTTTGGAGCCGCTCAAAGCCAGTGCCAAACCGCAAACGCTGACCGTCAGCGGAAAGAATGAAATCAAACTCGATAATGTTCTTGTCGGCGAAGTGTGGCTCTGTTCAGGACAGTCCAATATGGAATGGCAAATGCGGCAGTCGGCTGAATATCAGGATGCCCTCAAAACGTGCAACAATCCGAACATCCGGCTCTTTCACATAACAAAAACAGCAAAAGGTACTCCGCAAGACCATCTCGTTGTTACGTCGTCCTGGAAAGCGTCCAGTGCCGAAACGATTCCGCAATTTTCTGCCGTCGGCTACTATTTCGGCGCAAAACTGCAAAAGGAACTCGGCGTGCCGGTCGGCTTAATCAATTCGTCTTGGGGCGGTACACGCATCGAACCGTGGACACCGCCGGTCGGTTTTCAATCTGTACCGGCATTGAAAGGCGTTGCCGATGAAATTACCGCAAGGAATCCTGCGTCGGCGGCTTATAAGCAACTGGCAGCGAAAACGAAGAACGATTACAAGAACTGGCTCGATACGGTTGACCGGCTCGGCGAGAATCAGTTTGTTCCGCCGCCGCTGGCGTTTCCGCCGCAACTCATACCGTTCGATTCACCCGGTCAGCCGACAACACTTTACAATGCGATGATTCATCCGTTTGTGCCGTTGTCTTTGCGGGGAGCAATTTGGTATCAAGGCGAATCAAATCTGACGGACGGAACGTTGTACGCCGAAAAAATGAAAGCGTTGATTCTCGGTTGGCGCAGCGTGTTTAACAATCCCGATTTAGGTTTCTACTACGTCCAGATTGCCCCGTTCATCTACGCCAATCAGTCCGGTACCAAATTGCCGGAGTTGCAGGAATCGCAGTCGTCCGTTGAAAAAATGCTGCCGAAAACGGGACAGGCAATCATTAACGATTTGGTCAGCAACGTCAAAGACATTCATCCGGTCAAAAAGTTGCTGGTCGGTGAACGTCTTGCGCTGCTGGCACTCAACCGGACTTACGGAAAAACGAAGGTCGTGTGTTCTTCGCCGGAGTTTGACCGTCTGGAAACAAACGGCGGAACGCTGACGGTGCATTTTAAGAACGCCAAGTTCTTGAAAACACGGGACGGTAAGGTACCGGATTGGTTTGAAATTGCCGGTGAAGACGGAAAATACAACAAAGCCGATGCCGAAATAAACGGAACGGTCATTAAATTGACCAGCAGTGCAGTTGCCAAACCGGTTGCGGTGCGTTTTGCCTGGGAGCAATCGGCACAACCGAATGTTCAGAACGAAGCCGATTTGCCGCTCGGACCGTTCCGGGCAAAGCAGTAAATCTGCGGTATTGCGAAAACGGCGTTTTCCGCTATGATATTAGAGAACAGCGATATTCACGGAGGCTTGTCCAATGACTGATACCGTATTTTCAGAAGCACAGCGGAAACCGGGCGTTTGTATTCCTTGGGAAGAAGCAAAACAACGCTACGGCGAGATTCAGGGAAACGAAGAACAAATCAAACAGGTTTGGGAGACCAACGATGCCGAAGCATACGATTATCTTTGGCAGTGTTTGTTGTCGTTTTAGTTTTCATTGCCGTCGGTATCTGTTATACTCACGCCTACATAACCGATTAACTAACCGGCGATTAACTTTACAACTAACATTTCAGCACAAAATGTCCTCTATTTCTCCGCACGGCGGTTTGACCGAACCGGTCAACCGCACTGTTTCCCCGCAAGATATTGATTCCTTCAAGGCAGAGACCGCCGCCCTGTTAAAAGTGCCGGTCAGCGATGCCGACCTCTCGACTGTCTATCGTTTCGGCGACGGCGGACTTTCGCCCCTGACCGGTCCAATGGACGAAGCCGTTTTCAACCGTGTTCTCGACGAATCGGTCATCGAACATAACGGCAAAAAATATGCGTGGACGATTCCGCTCTCCCTTCCTGTTACAGAAACGCTTGCTAAACAAATTAAAGCCGGTCAGGACGTTGCGGTCGTCAATTCCCGCAACGAAATTGTTGCCGCCCTTTCTGTTTCAAGCGTTTTCGCCTGGGACAAGACAAAGTACCTGACAAGCGTCTATCTGACGGAGCGAACCGACCATCCGGGTGCCGATATGGTACTCAAACAAGATGCGGAAAAAACGTTTCTGCTCGGCGGGACGATTCGGGTTTTGCCGCAGGTACAAAATCCGGCGTTCGGCAAATACGTCTTATCCCCTGTCGAAGTCCGCAAGTTGCTTGTTTCCAAAGGCTGGCAGCGGATTATTGCTTTTCAAACACGAAATCCTCTGCACCGTGCGCACGAATACGCTTTGGTCTATGGTCTCGAATCACTGCTCCGGTTGTGGTTCAATGCCGGTGCTGTTTTGAATCCGCTCGTCGGCGAAACAAAGGGCGATGATGTCAACGCTGCCGTTCGGATGCAGACATACGAAGCATTGATAGCGAATCGGTCTCTCGGCGAAGGCGACAGCGATGCGGCATTGTGGAAGAAGATTGGCGGGGCGGTACCGGACAGAGTTCTTCTGCTCGGTCTTGATATTAAAATGTTTTACGGCGGTCCGAAAGAAGCGGTGATGCACGCCATTTACCGGCAGAACTTCGGCTTTACTGATTTGATTATCGGACGCAAACACGCCGATGCACCGTATCACGACGGCACAGCCATTTGGGGCGACTTCGATGCGCAGGAAATTTTCAAAAAACTCGCAGGCGACTTGAAAATTAAGCCGCTGAATGTCGGCTTCGCTGCTTATTACGAATCGGTAGGCAGAGTTGACTTGATGGAGAATCACAAGGACGAAAAGCCGGTGTTCATTTCCGGCAAAGATGTCCGTAAGACGCTTCTCGAAGGCAAAGAGGTTGACCCCCGGATTATGCGTCCGAGTACCAGCAAGATCCTTGCCGAAGCGATGAAGAATTGACGCAAATGCCCGGACACAAGGTTGTGTTAACGCTTACAAGACCAGACAAACGGCATATTGCTTGCTTTTTCGGCAGAAAAGCGGATAATGTGCAGCATCGTGAGCGTGGACACACCCTAGTTGAACCGTTCAATTTTGGTACAATGACACGTTTCAGTGGAAGTTGAAAAGAATTTTCAATTTTCGATTTTCGATTTTCAATTTCTATGACGGATTGGCTTGTTGTCCGCGGGGCAAGACACAATAATCTCAAGGGTATTGATGTGCCTTTTCCGCTCGGTGCTTTCACCGCCGTAACAGGTGTCAGCGGCAGCGGTAAAAGTTCGCTCATCAATGATATTCTTTGGAAATCGCTCGCCAAGTCACTGCACCGAGCCAATGCGCAGCCCGGCAAGTTCGACCGTCTGGAGTACGTGAGAGAGGATACTCGCGCCAAAACACGTATCGGCGGCATTACGATTGAACATCAATCCGTCTCTCTGAATAAGGTTATCCGTGTTGACCAGCAGCCGATTGGACAAACGCCGACCTCTAATCCGGCAACTTATACCGGCGTTTTCGAGTTAATCCGGGAAATTTTCGCCCAACTACCGGAAGCGCGGGCTCGCGGTTATTCGGCACGCCGTTTCAGTTTCAACGTGCCGGGCGGACGCTGCGAAAAATGTGAAGGAGCAGGGCAGACAAAAATCGAAATGCACTTTTTACCCGATGTTTGGGTGACGTGCGAAGCCTGTAACGGCAAACGGTACGATGCGCAAACGCTGGAAGTTCACTATCGGGGACGTTCAATCAGCGATGTTCTCGAAATGCCGGTGAAAGAAGCCGCCGAACTATTTTACAATGTACCGTCCGTGCGGCGGATTTTGAAAACGCTTTGCGATGTCGGTCTCGATTATATCACACTCGGTCAAAGTGTTCCGACGCTCTCCGGCGGAGAATCACAGCGGCTTAAATTGGCGGCGGAACTGTCCCGTCCTGATACCGGCAGAACACTGTATTTACTTGACGAACCGACAACAGGACTGCATTTTGACGACCTCGTGGATTTGCTCAACGTCCTGCACCGGCTCGTTGATTTAGGCAATACGGTTATCGTCATTGAACATAATCTTGATGTAATTAAGAACGCCGATTGGATTGTCGATTTGGGCCCCGAAGCCGGCAGTGACGGCGGCTATCTCGTTTTTGCCGGTACGCCGGAGATGCTCGTCGAACGGGAACAGTTGCAGCAGTCCCGGAAAAACAAGAGTACGGCGGCGAAGAGCCGGAAAAGTCCGCCTTCGTCTGCGCCGCAGTTGAAGTCTTACACCGCTGCCGCACTGATACCGGTATTGCTTGCGGGTCCGGTTGAGGAACGGGAAAGATATAATTCAAATGCTGTACCGCCGAAAATACTGCCGGAAACGGCGGTACCTCCGGTGAAGGACAGCAAACCGGCAGTGCCGCAGCGGAGTGAACCGCCGGCGGCGGAAGATTTATTGCCGTGGAAAGCATTGGGGGAGAAATGGCATTTTCTCGACAAAGGGCTAACCGGTACCGATGCGGCGGGGACAAACGAAAGGCTTTGGGATATATCTCTTTTGAGGGAATTATTTGATATAATTAAAAAAACAGCACCGGATGCCCGGTTTGTTTGGGGAAATAAAACGCTCGTGCCGATATTCCTTGAGAACCGCTTCGGCGGCAAAATACCGTCATTTTGTGTTCACACGAAACGTGCAGATATGTTGGCGGCAGAAATTTATGTTCCAAAGTTTTCTGTAACGGAAAAACAGATAGTGAATATCGGTATCGTGCCGGATATTGATGCGGAACATTCGGTATATGATGTTGTCCGCTTGAGTTTTACCCAAACAGGCGACCTGAACGGTAAAAAATTGCCGAAACTGCTGCTGAAAGGCGGCTTGAAGTTAACGGAGAGTAAATAACTTTTTCCCGAACAATGTTGACCAAAATGGTTTGCGAGTGCGGATATGAAATCGACGATATAGCCGATTCGGTCGGTGCGGAGCATCGTTGTCCGCGCTGCGGTCGGCGTATGTACGTTGATGAAGCCGAGGCAGAAGCCGCTTTTGACCGTTTGGAACGTGTGCAGGTACCGACCGGTATTGAGACGACCGTTTCTCCCGCCGCACCGGTACCTTCAACTACCGCACCTCTGGTACCGCGTAGTGAAGACCCCAATGCAACGATTGACCTTTCCGGTCTGAAACCCGGTCAATCAGTACAGTTATCAACTCAAATCGGCGGCGGGTCAACGCAGCATATTGACAGTATATCGCCGCCGGTAAAAACGCCCGGCGTACGTGTTCCCGTTGAATCGCAAAAACCGTCGCAACCAACACCGCACACAGGGGACGCTGCGGTTGAACGGGCGGTGAATCCGTTTGCGAA
>JAITQJ010000282.1 GCA_031288955.1 Planctomycetaceae bacterium
GGTCAAGCGCAATATGTTTTTCTTCGGTTATCGGAGGTAATATCACGACCTTACTGTACCGTTCTTTTTCGTACTCCTGGTCTTCCAACTGCTGTTGATGAAACGGCGTAACCGGCACAGGAATTGCTGCCGTCAACGGAACAGTGGCAAAACCGCCGAGCGTCGGTCCGGTAAAGTTACAGCCCGCCGCAATGAACGCTGCCGTAACAAAAACGCTGATTCCGAGTGTGATGCTGATATATTTCATTGGTCAATCCTTTGAACGGTTCGGGATATTTAATAACTGTAGCGCATCGGCTGACGGAACAGCGGCGAGAACGGACCGGGCAGACTGTTGTCGTCGAAGTCGAGCCACCACCAACCATCGTGGCTTTCCAGCGTCACCTTTCTCCAGCCGAGCGGAACCTGCGGATAGGGATAGAAGGGACCAATGTAAGGCCAAGCCTTTGGGGAGTATTGTTTCGGATATGCTACTTGAGCGTAATTCGGATAATTAGCATAAGCAGGCCACGCATAATTCGGCAAGTTAGCCTGATTGTATTGACCGGGCAGCGGACCCTGCGGACCGTACGCTTCGGGATGATAGGCGGCACCCTGCGGCGGAGCATATTGTTGTGCGCCGTAAGCCTGCTGCGGCTGCTGCGGATAACCGCCGGGGTAGCCCTGATAGCCCTGAACACCAGCGGGATAACCTTGAACACCGACGGGAGGTCCCACCGCCGGAGGAACACTCTGACCGTAAGCCGCCGGATAATTTGCATAAGGATACGGAGCAAGCACCGCCTCTGCCGGTGATGCTGTACCGGTTTTAGGTGTTACTGCCGCAACCTGCTGCGCTGCACCGGGCTGTGCATTGGCGGGCTGCTTCGCTTGATTCGGCTGGGGGAAAAACATTTTACCGAATTTGGATTCTATCTTTCGCGGAGCCGGTGCAGCAGCGGTGTTGGTATTTTTCGCTTCATTCGCTTCTGATGGCGAAACTTGAATCTCGTCATTGACTTCCGACACCTTCACACCGGAAACATTAAAGACCGATTCAATAACCTGTTTCCGTTCAGAAGGCGAGGTAACTGTTCCTTTGAGCCAAACTTTACCGCCCTGGTAGGATACGTCAACAGACGCTTTCGGATATTTGTTTCCGATGCTGTCGGCAATCTTTTCAGCCGCTTCTTGATTTGCTCCGGCAAATCCAGCCGCCGGCGCAACAAGCAACATCGCTGCTAATAAAAGCGGAACAAACAAAAGCCGCATAGCCATTCTCCAAAAAAGTATTCGTTGACGTACCGACAGACACACTCTCCTTTGTGCTAAATCGTCAAAAGGACAAACGGGACTTTAGAATAAAATTGACAATTTACCAAGGATACGGGAAAATAGGCGGTATGCGAACTATCGGTTGGATTGGAACGGGTATTATGGGTTGTGCGATGGCGGGACATATCCTCAAAGCGGGGTACCCGTTGTTCGTTTTTAACCGCACAAAGAATAAGGCGCAGCCGCTGCTCGACCGCGGTGCCGTTTGGTGTCAGTCGCCCAGGGAAGTTGCCGAAAATGCCGGTGTTGTCTTTCATATCGTCGGCTATCCGGCAGATGTTCGGGAAGTTATCCTCGGTCAAAACGGCACGTTAAACGGTATGCAGCCGGATAGCGAACGGAAAGGTATTATCGTCGATATGACAACGAGTTCGCCGGAACTTGCCGTTGAAATTGAGGCAGAGTGCCGCAAAAGAGACGTTGTTTCGCTGGATGCACCGGTAACAGGCGGCGATGTCGGGGCAAAAAATGCCGCTCTATCGATAATGCTCGGCGGCGATAAGGCGGCGGCAGACGAATTGATGCCGGTTTGGAATGTGCTGGGCAAGACGGTTGTCTATCACGGTCCCGCCGGAAGCGGACAACACGCAAAGATGGTGAATCAAACATTGCTGGCGGGCAATATGCTGGGCTTATGCGAGGCATTGGTGTATGCACACGGGGCAGGCTTGGATTTAGAAAAAGTGCTTCAATCAATTTCGACAGGGGCGGCAGGCAGTTGGGCATTATCGAATATGGCACCGCGCATTTTACGGGGCGATTATGCGCCGGGATTTATTATTGAGCATTTTGTGAAGGACTTGCGCATTGTTCTGGCGGAGGCGAAGCGGATGAATTTACAACTTCGTGCCGCAGAATTAGCGGAACAATTATATGCCGCCGCCGAAGCACAAGGCTATGCCAAATCCGGCTCACAGGCATTGTATAAAGTGTTGGAACGTTGAAATCGGACGTTTCCCCTTGTCCGTTTAGCCATACGGGGTATAATACACGGCAAAATTGATGGGAAACGGGGCATCCGGTAAGGAGTTCTCAATGGTAAAAAAAGCTGCGGTAAAAACGGGACGGCAAAAAACGCAAGTTGCCGGTAAAAAAGTTAAAAAAACGGTAAAGAAAACTATTAAGACGGTAAAAAAAACCGTTAAGACAGTGGAAAAACCGGCAAAAACGGGGCAAAAGACAGTCAAGCCTGCCGCTGCTCAACCTGCCAAAAAAACACCGGTACCGGTGCTGGAGCGGAAAACTGCCCCTGTCCTTAAAAAAAAGGTGAAACCGGCGGCACATTCTCCGGCTGCGGCAAATAAAGCCTTAACTCCAGCCGAAATCGAAGATTTTCAGAAAAAACTGTTGGCTCTGCGCAGCCGCCTGCGGGGAGAGGTCAATACGATGACGCACGTTGCCCTGAATGAAAAGGACGACGGACAATCAATGGTGCCGCTGCATATGGCGGATGTTGCCTCCGACAACTTTGAGCGGGAACAGACTTTATCGTTTATCGAATCGGAAAACAACACGCTTTTCCTTATCGAAGACGCTTTGACAAGGATACGGGAAGGCAATTACGGCATCTGCGAAAACTGCGGCTGTCATATTCCGAAGCCCCGCCTCAACTACATTCCCTTTGCGTCCGCGTGTGTCAAATGCGTTGAGGAAATGGAAAATTAAAACGTTGGTTTCGCCGGTGAAGGCGGCGGCGCATCCGGCAGAAAAAAATGACCGTGAGCGGACTTCGCCGTCCGCATATCTTTACATTGTGCCTGCAATGTAGTAGAATGTCTGCATTGTTTTTTATTCTGTTGAATCATTAACCAATGCTCGAAATCAAGAATCTAAAGAAATCGTATTCGCTGCCCAACGGCGACGATTTACCGATATTGGAAGTGCCGAAATGGGCGGTTGATGCCGGCGAACAAGTCGTCGTCGTCGGGGCAAGCGGCTGCGGAAAAACAACACTGCTGCACATCATTGCCGGTATTCTGCGTCCGACATCAGGACACGTCCTTATTGATGGTTGGGACACGCCGATTTTAACCGAAGCCGAACGCGACCAGTTCCGCGCCCGGCGCATCGGTTACGTTTTTCAGACATTCAATCTGCTCCAAGGTTTCACGGCATTGGAAAACGTGATGATTGGAATGACCTTTGCCGGCGGACGCAGTGACCGGCACCGGGCGAAGGATTTGCTCGACAAAGTCGGCTTGGGACATCGTTTGCACCATAAACCGGCGCAGTTGTCGGTCGGCGAACAGCAGCGTGTTTCAGTAGCGAGGGCATTGGCGAACAAGCCGAAGTTGGTGTTGGCAGACGAACCGACGGCAAACGTCGATGTCGGTAATCAGCAGCAGGTCATTGATATGCTTCGGAATACGTGCCGCGAAGAAAACGTGGCGTTAATTCTCGTTACACACGCACCGGAAGTTGCCGGTCAATTCAGCCGGGTCGATAAACTGGCGGAAATCAACCTTGTTGTGGCGAATAAATTGCAGGCGTAAATATCAGAAGCGTCTGAGTCTGAATTCACCGCCCAGCCTGTCCCGGAAGAAAGCAGGGAAAACCGCCGGAAAAAGATAGAGTCAAGCGGCAATATTGCCGATAGAAAGGAGAGGATACGATGCCGAAACGGATTGGTACGTACTTGTTGATTAGCACCGCAGCACTTGCCGGTGCGGTTTTGTCCTTCGTCGGGCAAGAGTTTATGCCGCATACTGCCTACGGACAGTTTCCTGCGCCGCCCGTTTTACAGCAGGAATTGCCGCGGAACTGCCGGAACACGTGTGC
This sequence comes from Planctomycetaceae bacterium, assembly GCA_031288955.1. Taxonomy (GTDB): domain Bacteria; phylum Planctomycetota; class Planctomycetia; order Pirellulales; family Thermoguttaceae; genus WRKP01. The sequence goes on from JAITQJ010000282.1 coordinate 4,093, forward strand.
GGTGGACTTTACTGCCTTTGAAGACCCGATGAATCCGGCACGGAAAATCCGTGTCATTACCGTCGTGGAAACCGAAGCGAAAAAAATTGCCGTGTATCACGAAGAATTGGCGAGCGGTAAAGTTTGGTTGATGAGCGTACGGGACATTAAGCCGGATTTGCAAATCGACCAGTTTAATGCCTCGCCGCCGCTGCCAAGCGATGTTGGAAAAGAAGTGCAGCGTTTGAAAAATAAATAGAATAGAGAGGTTAAACCAATGGTTAAGCCGGCGGAAGTTGAGTATTACAATCTGGAAAAGACAGCACAGGTTTTATCGGTAACACCAGCCGAGGTCAACCGGCTGCGGGAGCAGAACAAACTCCGTGCTTTCCGGGACGGCTCGAATTGGAAGTTCCGCAAGGTTGACATTGATAATTACCTTGCGGACATTATCCGCGGACGCAGCAAAGTTGCTGCGGAAGATGACTCCGGTGTTGCAGATAGCGGTGAATCGGACGGAGCGGATTTCGATGTCGTCAACGACATTGATTTGCCCGACGAAAACGCTCTCGTTGAAGTCGGCGCGAAGAAAAATGCCGCCCTTGAATCGCCGGAATCGGCATTTGATTTGGCGGTTTCGGCAGACGACGATTATCATTTGCCGGACGAAGCCGAGGGAACCTCTGTTCTTTCGTTTGCTGAAACGGCTGGCGAAAGACCGGTTGCCGAGCCGGAAGCATTAGATGCTTCGGTGCCGCTTTCTGAAGAGTCCAGCGGCGTTATGCTGGCGGAGCAGTCCGCTCCGCTGCAACTGTCGAAGGCGGATGCCGCTGCCGAGGCAGTTGCCGATAATGCGGAAAAAGCCGATGTCGATTTGGCAGCACACGAGGATTCTGATGCCCAGGTGAAACCGGGAACGGAACCGCTGGGATTGGCAATGGACAGCATTTTTTCCGAAATTCAGCCGGGAGAAGATGCAGATGGATACGTTGCAAGCGAGGAGACGTTTTCGCTCGCACCGCAAGCCGATGCTGATGCTGATGCCGATGATGGTACCAATGTTGGTGTCATTGAGGAAAGCAGTGTTTTGGCGTTAAGCAGCGACGAAAGCAGCGTGATTCTGAAGCCGAATCTCAGTAAAGAACCGATAGACTCCGGCGGAGACGATTTCGATTTGGAACCGGTTGCTGCTGCCGAACAGGGCGGCGATTCGGAAAGTTCGTCGCAGGTTATCGCTATTGAACCGGGGGCATTTGCCGCGATGGATACCGGAGCGGGCGGCGGTGCAGACGACCCGTTCGGCGATATTACGCCGCTCGACGACTTTGGCGGCGGTTTCAATGCGGGCGGAGTACCGGACGGTCAGTCCGGCGGCGGGGCAACGTTTGATAGTTTTTCATCACCGGCATCATCGGCGGGGGGACAATTCGGCAGACCGCCGGAATATCAATACACGGACGGAGCGTTGACGGCGATTATCATTGCGGCGGTACTGCTGGTGCTGCCCGGTTTGATGCTAGCGGATATGATTGCAGGAATGTGGAGTTGGCACGAGCCGTTCATCTTGAACAGCGTCCTGATGAGTACGATAGCCGGCTGGCTGGGACTGGTGTAAAATAATCGCCTTCGCTTAACCGGACATTATCATTCTCAATGGAACACGAACGGTTTATGCAGGAAGCCTTGAGGCTGGCGAAGCAAGGCGAAGGTTTTGTCGAGCCGAATCCGATGGTCGGCTGCGTTATTGTGCAGAACCAACAAATTATCGCCCAAGGTTTTCACTCTCAATTTGGAAAAGCACACGCCGAAATAGAAGCCCTTCGTAATGCCGCCGGTACTGATTTAACCGGCGCAACGCTTTATGTTACTCTTGAACCTTGTTCGCATCACGGCAAAACACCGCCCTGCACTGATGCTCTTCTCCGAACCGGCATACGCCGTATTGTTACCGCAATGCGGGACCCGAACCCGAAAGTCAACGGTCAGGGATTGCAAATCCTCCGCAATGCCGGTATCGAAGTCATCGAAGATGTTTTGAAAGACGAAGCCGAACGGCTTAATGCCCCTTATTTGACGCTCGTACAAAAACAACGTCCGTTTATTATTTGCAAATGGTCGATGACTCTTGACGGAAAACTGGCGACCCGTACGCAGCACAGTGCCTGGATTTCTAACGGCGATTCCCGTCAAATCGTACAGCATCTCCGCAGCCGTATGGATGCCGTGATGACCGGTTCCGGTACGGTACAGTCCGATAATCCGCTTTTGACCGTCCGCCTTTCAGATGCCGAGCGGCAATATCCGCGCCGTCCGCTGCGGATTATTCTCGATTCCAACGCGTTTGTGCCGCTTAACAGCCGGTTGGTACAGACGGCGGGGCAGTACAAAACGCTTATCGTAACGGGTCCCGATGTGAATTCAGAACGCTGCAAAGATTTGCAGCAAGCCGGTTGTGAACTCCTCCGCCTGAAACAGGACAATCCGCAAAACCGGTTGTCCGCATTGCTTGCGGAACTCGGCAGACGGCAGATAACCAACCTGTTGGTCGAGGGCGGCGGCAAACTTTTCGGCTCGCTTTTTGATTTGGGCTTGATTGACGAAGTCCACGCTTTTATCGCCCCAAAGTTAATCGGCGGCGAAAAGGCGGTGCCGGTGTTCGGCGGCAGCGGCGTTGCGAAACTGCCGCTTGCGGCAGTTTTGAAATCACCGGTGATTCAAACCGTCGGCAGCGATGTGTATGTCCGCGGACGGTTAAAATAGTAACGGCTTTGTTCTGCACAAACGAAACTTTTTTGACCAACCGGTGTTTTACATTGTATCAAGGTAAATAATCCCCAAATAAGGAGACAAAGATGAAACGGTTCTTTTTGATGACAGCATTGTTATTGACCGCTGCGGCGGCAATGACGGCATTAGCACAACCGCCGGCAGGCGGTCCCGGCGCACGCGGACCTGGCGGTCCCGGCGGACAAAACAATCCCATTGGAAACATTTGGCAAAACGATGCGTTGAAAGCCGAACTAAAATTGACGGACGAGCAGGTTGCTCAACTGAAAAAACTCAGCGATGAATTGCGTCCGCAGCGGCAGCCGCAACGGAGCGGAAGTCGGGAACAAGCCGGTCCCGGCGGAAACAATCAGCCTCCGGCACCGCCGTCCCGCGAAGATTTTGAAAAACGGATGGACGATTTTCAGGCGAAGGTCAATCAAATCCTGACACCGGAACAGCAGGCAAAATCCAAAGTCCTGCTATTTCAGGGGTTTGGCGGTTTAGATTCACCGTTTTTAGGAGCCAGAACACTGAACGCATTGAATTTGACTGACGAACAGAAGGCGAAAATCAAGGCGATTGAAGAGCAGCGGGGCGAAAAAATGCGGACGGTATTTCAGGGATTCCGTGATTTATCGCAGGAGGAACGAGACAAACGGCGGGCAGAACTGGAAGCCTCCGGCAAAACCTTTACGGAACAGATTAAAGCCGTTTTGACACCGGAGCAAAAAGCGAAAGGCGAACAATGGACGGCGGAAGGTAAATCCGTTCGGGAAAAATTGGGACTGCCTGAACCGGGACAACGTAATGACAGGAACAGGGGCGAGGCACGCGGCGACGGTGAGCGGCGCAGAGGCGGCAGTGAGTACCGACCGGGCGCAGGTTCGTGGCAGCCCGGACAAGGCGCACAAGGACAAGCGGCGCAAGGTGAACAGGGCGACCAGCCGAAACGGCGTTTCCCCCGTTCAGAAGGAGATGCTGCACCGGCTGCGCCAACAGCACCGGTTGCACCGACAGCACCGGCGGGAAATTAGTTGCCGTTTTCAAAAGGCAAAAGCAACGAGGCGGACGGTTGTAACCTCCGCCTTATTCTGTTACAGGTTTGAAGAACCGCAGAGTTTTTCGGGCAAAGAGTCTTCGGCGGAGGCGAAAATCGTCGCCGCAATCGGGAAGCAGAATCCCGTTGACACCGTCCTCAATCAGTTGCCGCGTCTTCGGCGAATCTGTTGCAATGACGGGAATGTGGTTTACCGCCGCATCCCGAACAGCATAACAGTCTGCCCTTGTTGAACCCAAATGCAGCAGCACGTGAAAACGCTTTATTTGTTGCAGCGTGTCTTTGCAACTGCCTAAAAAATGCACGCGGGAAGATAATTTCCAACCGTCCCGGCAGCGCAGCAGATTGTCCCGCTCCTTGCCGTCGCCGATGATATATGCCTGAAAGTCCAGCGGAATATGATTGAGCGTTTCAAAAACCCAAAGGGCATCGGGAATCCGCTGTTCTTTTACCAGCGGTGCAGCGAGACCGATAATATACGGCGGCGGGGCAGTCGAAAGCAGTATGCTCATTCCTGGTCAACTAACTCTTCGATAACGATATTGCTGTTCGTGTAAATATCGATTTCGGAGGCGATTTTAAGGGACTCTTTGACGATTTGGTTTGCGGACAATTTGCTGTGTGATGACAGGGCTTTTGCGGCAGCCATCGCATAATTTCCTCCGCTGCCGATAGCCAGAATACCGTCTGCCGGCACGATGACATCGCCGGTGCCGGACAAGAGCAGTGTCGTTGACGAGGCGACGACAATCATCATTGCTTCGAGCCGCCGCAAGGCTCTATCGGTACGCCATTCTTTGGCTAATTCGGTTGCGGCGCGGGGAACGTTGGACGGAAAATCTTTGAGTTTGATTTCAAAACGTTCGAGCAGCGCAAAGGCATCGGCGGTCGAACCGGCGAAACCGGTAACGACTTTTCCGTCGAGGAGTTTGCGTATTTTATTGGCATCGGCTTTCATTATGGAGTCGCCGAGAGTTACTTGTCCGTCCCCGCCGATAGCAACTGTTCCATTTTTCCGTACCGTCAGAATCGTCGTCATTATCTAAAAAAGTAAAGCATAGAGCGCAGAGTATAAAGGATACACTGCAAATGTCAAGATTTCGTGCCGTTTTAGCAAAAAATATCAGCACAAGTAAACATTAGGGGGCTTGCTTAATTTCGTATAGATATTTGCTTATTTAGTTTAAGGCAGAGCAATTTTACAGACAGATTAATCATTTCTTCGCTCTTGGAATAATAGCACTTCGTTCTCCGGCGGAACAAAAGCCTCATAAGACGACCAATAATCCGAAGCAACTTTGTCTATCAGAATCCCTTTTATCTTGTCCCATAATTTTCGTCCCGTTTCCACCGAGCGGTCGCCAAAAACAAACGCCGCCGAATGAACTTTTTGAAGCATCGCCAGTCTATACTCTTCATAACACGTTGAGCAACCGTTGTCGGCAGCAGAGAAGGCGGATAACACGGATTTTGTCGCGGCGGCGTGTGTTTATTGAGAACATCAACGCGAAAGCACCTCTTGCGGACAAAACCTGCCTGTGCTACACTCAACGGGGAATTGATAGGATATGTTGTGGAATAGGTCTATTACAAGCGTCCGATGCTCGAACTGATTCAAATTATCATTATTGCTGTTGTACAAGGCATCGGCGAGTTTCTGCCGATTAGTTCGTCAGGACATAACGCCGTCGTTGATAAAATCTTTCAACTGTCTGGACATCCCCTCGCAAACAGCGATTCGGAGTTCATTAAACTGAACGTATTTCTGCACGCCGGTACTCTCATTGCCGTACTTATCGTTTTTCGGCAGCGGATTTTCGCAATGCTCGGCAGAGATTGGCGGCTGATTCCGATGCTTCTCGCCGCAACGGTTCCCGCCGTTGTTGTCGGATTGCCGATTGAAAAACTGTTCCCTTGGATTGAAACGAATCTGTACATCATCGCCGGCTGCTTTATCCTGACGGGAATTTTACTGCTGACATCGCTTCGGCACAGCGGCGGTAATAAAACGACTTCCACAATGACCTGGCTTGATGCAATGTTCATCGGCTGCGCCCAAGCCGTTGCCGTTCTACCCGGTTTGTCCCGGTCGGGAACGACAATCGTTGCCGGTTTGTACCGCAAACTGAACCGCGAAGAAGCGGCAGCGTTTTCGTTTCTGCTTTCGATACCCGTCATCGCCGGCGGAACGATTTTGGAAACAAAAGACTTGCTCGAAGACTCTGCCGGTGAAGGCGGTGTTGCGAATTATCTGCTCCTTATCGGCGTTGCCGTCAGTTGCCTTGCCGGTATCATTGCCCTCGTTTGGCTTCTCAACTGGCTCAAAAACGGTAAACTTTGGTACTTTGCCGTTTGGGTATTTTTGATGTCGCCAATGACATACTCGCTAACGCTGTTTCCGGTGCCGGAGGTTACGATAACTCCTTCCGGTTCTGCTGCCGGAGCGGCAGAACAAGCAGTGCCAAATGCCGAGAGTGCATTGGATTTGCCTCCGGCAAAGGCAGCGGAAGATGCCGAAACGAAAAAAGAACAGGAACGTGTCCTTGCCGAAGAAAGAGAAAAGGAACGGAAACTAATCGACGAAGAACGGAAACTGCTGCCGGTTATTGATAATGCAGACTCCCTGATACCGCTCGACAAAGATGACCGCATTTGGATTACGCCTGACCGCAAAGCAGTTGTGTTTATCGGCAGGGTTGCAATGCGTGAAGGATTGCTGGAACTGTTCGCCTGCCGGACGGGAACCAAAGAACACGAGTCGATATTATCCGTCCGCGTTAAACCGTATTTGATACACGCTGCTTTGCTGTTGATTGAAGCGAAACAGGGCAAAGCGATGCAGACGCAGCCGGTTTTTACCCCGGCAACGGGCGACCGGATTAGCATAACGCTGCGTTGGAAGGATACGGACGGCGGCGTTAAAGAAGTTCCGGCGCAGAACTGGATTAGCCGTGCGGAGGAATCCGAGAGTCCTGATGCGGCATCGTCTGTTTCGGCATTGCATTGGGTTTTCAGCGGTTCAACGGAGTATCAGGACGATGAAGGCAGAACGCATTATTTAGCCAACGAGAGCGGCGAGTTAATCGGTTTATCGAATTTCCCCGGTTCGGTTTTAGACGTGCCGATTCAGAGTTCTAACGACAACACGCAACTGATGTTTGCTTGTTTCACCAGACATATTCCGCCGCTTGATACACCCGTAACGGTGATATTGAAGAGAACAGATAATGAATAGCAAAAGCGGAAGGCGTACACCCCCCGATAGTGTTATCTGCATCGAATTTATGGTGTAATAACGTCGGAGGTTCATTATGCCGCGCTGCATCAATCCATACACCGGTTTTGACTCCAAAAAGTTGTTCGGTGAAGAAGCAAATAAAGATTTGCTCATCGATTTTCTTAATGCCGTTTTACCGGCAGAAAATAACGTTGCCGATTTGACGTTCCGCAATTCCGAACTGAATCCATTGGATTCATTGACCGTCCGTTAAATACAGCCCTGAATCGTTAATATCATAAAACAAGACTTCATCGGGACAAATGCTGCCGCGGTGTTTTGCAACATACATTCCCCGGCGAAACTTTGTACCGCTGCGAATCTTGCCGAGATAAATTATCGTGTTCGCACCGGCAAATAAATCGCCTTCATCCATCGGCTTGTCCATCAACGACTTCAACGATGATTCCGCTGCAGTATAATTAACCACACAACTAATGTCTTCCTTGCGGTACAGATGCTTCTTGATGAGCGGCTCATATTCCCTATAATGCTGCCGGAATAAATCGCGGGCGACCCAGTCCGGCTCCTTGCGGATAATCTGATGATACACATATTCAAGCAATTCAAATTGAATCGACTCGCCCTGATGCTGTACCGGTTCAATGCCGTCAACGAGAAAACGGCGTGTGCCGGCGATAAAGTGCCGATAACAAAACGCAATCGCTGAATCCAAATGTTTCGACAGTTCCGCCTGCCAATCGTTCCATTGGTCGAAATCCAGGTCCCGCTTCGTAACCCGCTGTCCCCGATAACTCAATGCCCGGAAATAATCCTGCCCGCCGGTCAAGTTTTGCGGGTTTTTAGTGTCGAAAAAATGTTCATAGTCAATACGTCTTTCGGGTTCTGCGGCGGTCAGTTTCCAATCGCAGAGCCGCAGAGCGTAATCCTGATGTCCTTGCGGGTCAATGCGGGCTGCCATATCGAAGATAAATCCGCGGCGTTTTTCCTGTTGCAGACCGGCATTGAGATACTGAATACCGAACTGCGTTTTTCCGATGCCTGACGAACCGACCAGGACGGTCATCGTTCCCGGCAGCAAGCCTCCGCCGAGTTGCTTATCCAACCCCGGTACTCCGGTTGAGTGACGTTCTGACATTATTTTGACGCTTATGAACTGCTGTTATGAATTTAATGTGCTACTGCACGCGCAGCCGGACGACTTTACCCAGCACGGCAGGAAGCGATTCCAATGTTTTGATGGCTGTCAGCAAACTGCCTTCGCGGCACTCGTGCGTTGTCAGTATCAGTACCGCATCATCGTCCGTTGAGGCATCGTCCGGCTCGTGCTGTATCATTGAGGCTATCGATATATTTTGCTTGCCGAGAATGCCTGCAATCTCGTGCATCACTCCCGGCTGGTCTTCGACCTTGAAACGCAAATACGATTTACCGAAAAATTCGTCGGGACTTTTTAACACCGCTGCCGGCTTGCTGCCCCAAAGGTTAAGCGTTTTGAATGTAATCGCCGTCCGTCCCAATACCGTATCAATCACGTCCCCGACAACCGCTGATGCCGTCGGCATTTGACCGGCTCCAAGTCCTTGAAAAAACACGGGACCAACCGCATCGCCGACAACCCGTACCGCATTGAAAGCATCCCGCACTTTTGCCAGCGGATTGTCCGCTTTCACCAGCGTCGGCGAAACGTGCAATTCCAAACCTTCGGTACGGCGGACTGCAACGGCAAGCAACTTAATGCGGTAACCAAGTTCTTTGGCATAACGAAAATCTATCGCATCAACGGCTTCAATGCCCGTGCGGGGTATCGATTTCCAATCGGCTGCGGCTCCAAATGCCATCTGTGCTAAAATCGTCAACTTCTGTACCGAATCGGTTCCGTCAACGTCCATTGCCGGATTTGCTTCGGCATAACCTAATTTTTGGGCTTGAGCAACGGCATCTTTATAGGACGTTTTGCCGCTCTCCATTTGCGATAAAATATAGTTACACGTTCCGTTGACGATGGCGGTAATGGACTGAAACGAGTTGGCTTGCAGGACGGTTTGCAGGGCGTTGAGTATTGGAATTCCGCCGCAAACAGACGCTTCAAAAGCGATTGTCCGGTTATTTTTTCGGGCGGTATCAAATAATTCTGCACCGTGTTGAGCGAGCAAGGCTTTATTGGCGGTAACAACATTTTTTCCGCCTTCCAAAAGGCGTTTGACGAAAGTCCGTGCCGGTTCTTGTCCGCCGATAAGTTCGATACCGATATGAATGTTCGGGTTGTTAAAGACCGAATCGGCATCGTTAGTCAACACGTCTGCGGGAATAGTAACGTCCCGTTGGGTTGTAACATCTTTATCGCAAATTTTGACGAGGCGTACTTTTTTACCGGCTGCTTGGGCGATACTGTCCTGATGATTGAAAAGGATTTTGGCAACGCCGGTACCGATGGTACCGAAGCCGAATAATGCAACGTTAACTGTGTCCATAACGTTTCAGTTTACCGCAAAACGGCATATCAGGCAAGTTATTGCAGGCAAAACGAAACCAGCGTGCAACATTTTGTCCAATCGTTATTACCGGTAAA
>JAITQJ010000291.1 GCA_031288955.1 Planctomycetaceae bacterium
ATTTTTGTTACGCTTTTGAGTGTAACGTTTTGGGCTTCCTTTGCGGCGGCTCAACAGTCCGGCACGACAACGCCGTGGGGAAATGGTACCCGCACGCAGTTTGCCGACGGTTCCAGTGCCGTAACAACCCCTTGGGGCAACGGCACACGGACGCAGTTTTCCAACGCCAACGGCTTATCCGGCGGCAGTGCGACGACGAATGCTTGGGGCAACGGTACGCGTACGCAGTTTTCCAATGCCAATGGTTCGTTCGGCGGCAGTGCGGCGACTACGCCCTTCGGAAACGGCACGCGTACGCAGTTTTCCAATCCGAATGGAGCGTTTGGCGGTAATACAACACCCAAACCTTTCGGCGGCGGTACAAACTCGATTTGGGGAAAGTAGAGCAACGCTTACAGAGCGGGTTGCAAAAAGAGCGGGGGTTAAGCCTCCGCCTCTTTTTGTTGTGCGTTTTTTAACCGCAGTATTCCGGCTGCTGTCCGTAAAACTCCTCTGCCTCAAACTAAATCAGCAAATATCTATACGAAATTAAGCAATACAAGAAAATTATGAGCAATTACTCTTAAAACTTCATATCCCTTCTGCTAATCCTGTTATGAAGTAAGATGCGATTTTGTCCCGCACCCATCTTCAATTATCAATTCCCTCGCGTGTCTCCGCGGTTTTGAGAAGTACCCGTTTGTAACACGAATCAACTTCGCCGGTTAGACGAATGACGATACGGGATAATACTTCTGCGAAATCGAATTGCATTTTTTTTCTGTTACGGTACATTCGGAAAATCATCCAGCCGCCTTTTGCCGCCGCAAAAAGAATACGTGCTGCCAGTATCGGCGGTGCCGGTATTGCCAACAGCAGCAAATCCCAACTCCAGAATTTTACGTCCGGCACATCAAACGAACCGGCAAGCCCTTCTGTTACGTCCCGTACGTTTTGTATGTTGCTTTTGATTTTCTCGAAAATTTGTTCCGACAATCTTTTTGCCTCGGTTTCAATCTTCGTTTTCAACCTATTAACCGTTGTTTGTGTCAGGAACACCGGCAGATTTTCAACAGCGGCTTTCTGTGCCGAATGAAAGGCTTCAATCACCGTTTTGCTTTCGGAATACCAATCATCAAGATTTTTAAGGAACACCGTATTAAAGTTGCTTCGCCAATCGTGTTTCAGTTGCCGGAGTAATTCGTCCTTGCCGAACGGAGCGGCTGCCGGTGCGCCGATTTTCGTTTCCTGAACCGAACAAATATCTGCGGCGGCATATTGTCCGGCAAACTCCGGCAGTTGCTCGGCTAATCTGTTACGAAAATCCATCCGTCTCGCTTCATAACCGCTGACATCGGCATTGGTTAGAGCAATAACGATTTTATAACCGGTTGCGAAAAGTTTTTTCAGCATTCCGATTTCAAAGTCTTGTATGCGGGCTTGATTGTACGAAAGGCAATAGATGACACCGGAAATCATTGCGGTATAATCCAGCGTTGCTGCCAATTTACGGCTTATCAGTTTTTCCCAACGGTCGGCTTTATCGGGTTCCAAGCCCCAACTGTCGGCAAGTGTCAGCGTTACGTTGTCGATTCCTTCGAGCGGCACGGTAACGGTTGTAAAATCGCCTTCGGCGGTAACGGGCTTGCCGACACCAGACTCAAGGGCTTTATCCGCCGCAAGACTGCCGAGATAATTGATGAGCGAACTTTTGCCCGAACCGGTTTGTCCGAGTACCAATACATTCAGGTTGTTCGGCATTATAAGGTAAGGGGTAAAAAATAAAGAACGGAGGAATCAGATTATCGGTTATCAAGCCGGTTTGTCAAGGATTGACGGAGTGCAGGAACACGTTGTAATTGCTGATTCTAGCGGTACAACAGTTTTATGGAGCGAATAGCGTGGCATACGGCATTGGTTAAGAATGAACAATGCAGAATGAATAGTTAAAATTAACAATGAATAATGAATAATGAAGATACAGGTTATCCGTTTTCCCTCATTCTTCATTATTCATTCTTAACTATTCATTCTTTATGACCGGTTTACAATTTGGGACTACCATAAAACACAATGCTATTCGCGGTTATACGCATCGCAGCATAAAATCAGCGTTGACGAGATGACGGTCTGCTGTTATTCCCTTACCAGAAACAAACTATACGCCGCATTAGAATAGACGCTTTCAAAAAGCGGCGGAAGTTGCGGAATAACGGGCGGTTTGTCAGGCTGGACTGCCGGTAAATTCAAACAGACAACATATTGGAAACCGTATTCCTGTTTCAACCGTAATAATTCTTCCGGCGTTTTGTTTATCAAAAGCGTCGTCAGCAGTCTGTCAGTGCAAAGTACGCCGTCTGCATCCCGGTATGTGTACAAGTCATTCATCGCCTTCTGCCAACGAACAACGCCTGCCGCATCCTGCGGTATGTTTTTCCAAACCCCAACGTCGCTGCGCTGCGCATACCATTTGAATGTCGTCCCGTCACGAGGTATCCAAAACCGGGCATCCGGCGGCGTGTTCGCCCTAATCCAGCGGCATAAATCGTACCAGGACAGCGTAACAACCGCTCCGTCAATGCCGACCGGCTCCGTACGCGGATACATCTGTTTACACCGGCTCTCCAGCATCGGCAGCACTTGCAGCATCGGCAGAAACAATAACGCAAGGCAGACAAGTTTCCGCAAGGGCAATGCCGGTTTATTTTGCGCCGCACAGATTGCCGACAAAGCACCAACAGCAATACCCATCGGTACGGCAATGTCCGCCATACGAAACCAATAAAAACGCAAAATTTCTGCCGACAGTTCCCGATGACCGGCAAGAACGTACGCTGCCGCATAACCTATGCCGGCAAGGACGAGCGTTCCCCAAACGAAGCCGTCGAACAAACGCTGCTGCCGGTTACCATTTCTTCCGAAGCGGCACAGAAAAATCCAAAGCAGCACCAATAACGCAAAGCGGCATCGGAAATAAAACGGAAACAAATACGGTACAAGATGATGATGCAAACGTTCAAAACAATAAATCTGATGTGCCTGACGAACCGTTTCTGCCGGTGTTCCGTAGTCGAGCAGGAGTGCCGGCATTAAACCGCAAAGCAGCCCGCAGACAAAAAGACCTGCCTGGCACGGAAGCACGAAGGTATGAAGGGGCAAAGACGGCGGCGTATTGGGCTGCAATGCAATAAAATACAGACCGGTAATAATAACGAGCGACCAGCCGCCGACGAGAATATGAAATGCCGAAGCGGCGGCGAGAAAAACGAAACAGCGTCCCCAACGCTGGCAGAGCATTTCTGTTAGAGCAAAGAAAACAAGGGGATAGGCAACGGTTTTTCCTTCAATTCCGCCGAAGAGCCATTCGCCGGCTTCGTGAAAGTTGCTGATATAATATGCCAATGCCAAGCCGGTTATCACGGAAGCATAACGAACCGGTACAAGGGTGAAACTTAACCGCTGCCAACTCCAGGCGAGCAAAACCCAAGCGGTACAGCGTCCAATCCAAGCGGTTGCCGCCGGCGAAAAAAAGAGCGGGAGCCAACCGAAGACGGCGTAAAAAGTCCAATGCGAATCTTTACCGTCGAGAAATTCATCGCCGGCAATCCAGTTGGGCTGCCAGAAGTGTATTGCTTTTCCAACGTAATAGACTTCGTTGACATCGGGTACCATCCAAGCCCCGTAGAGGACGCAGACGAGGAACAGGAGAACAATTTCGGCAGCATTATCCGCTGAACGTTTCATCGTCTAAAAAATTATCGTGGCGGATGATACCGGTTTCATCTTCGACTTCGGCGTGAGTCTGCCATCGCCATCGGCGGGGGGCGGGACGCTTTTCTTTTCGCACGAGCGTTTTTGGTTCGGTGCTGAAGCCGAGTAATTTCATCAGGGATTCCCAAAATGTCGGTTCGGCGAGATACGGCACGTCAACCATTTCAGGGGGTTTTTCGGCTTCGAGATAGAGTTTCCGCATCGAAATACGGGGACCGAAATCGCCTCCGCAACGGCTGCAAGGTGTTTTATTTTTCGGCGGTTTAACGGTATGTCCGCAGGCTTTGCAGGCATAACGATATTCCCAGGGACCGTAACCGAATGGTGTTTCTTTCATTGCCGATAATCAAGCGTACCGTAAAGGATTTTCGCCTTTCGGACAAAAATTGTCAAGAGATACTGCCGCAGAATCGTGAAAATCCGGCGGCGAAAGCGCAAGCAAAATTACTTGCACTTTTACTTGCGCTTGCTTGCGCTCGGTAGAGTAAAATGTCCGAACAACCGGCTTTGTGAAATTTTTCCGGTTATAACGGTTTTATTAAAGTTTCCGATTGTAATAGCCGAATTGGTACGTTAATCCGGTACCAACGGTGCGGGAAACATACCAGCGAAAAGGTTAATACAGATGTTCAATACGTTATTCGGTCATCGTGAAATGTCCAACTATCACCGCCAAAGACGGACTTTTCGTCTTGAGGAACTCGAACGCCGGGAGTTGCTCTCCGTAACACCTTACGCCGACCCCGATGCCATCAACGTCGGAGTTGTCTATCACGAAGATTACGTATCAGACAGTAATGATGCCGAAGGCGACACGTTCATCGTCAGTTGGAACGGCGGCGTTGCCGGAACGACCCTCAATCAAATCGTCATTCAGTTAGGAAAAGACCCGTTGTTTCCGAATTCGGCAAGCATACATTTTAACGAAAACGGCACTATCCCTAATCAGGACGGTACTTTTTATCCCTTCACTTATTCTTCACTGCTGCAAAATGAAGGCAACGGGATTACCGTAACATCATATTCGGTCTCCGAAGACGGCAAAACGTTAACCATCAACTTCGACGGTTTCACCAGCGGGAAAAAGTTCTACTTCAAAATTGACGTGGACGAAATACAAGGAGAATCGGTTCCGGCGGTGGATAGACTCGTTTCCGGTGCTGAAATGGAAGGAGCGATAGTTACAGGAAAATTTTCCGTGGCGGATTATGCCGAACAGGAGTTTTCCCTTAAAATGGTCAACGCTTATTCCGGTGAAAAAGCGGAACTTGCCGGTGTTCCGCTTGATGATTACGGGTCAGAAATCGGCGCAAAAGACCACGATAATACGGCGGGGGCGGTCGGAACTCTTGCTTCGCAAACGCCGCTCAAAGGTTCGCTTTCCGGTTATGTCTATCACGATCTAAACAACAACGGCATCAAGGAAGATGACGAAGCCGGTATTGCCGGTGTACAACTGGAACTATTCTATTACGATACCGAAACCGGCTACTACAAAACGACGGGGCGTTTTGCCGTAACGGACGAAAACGGTTCTTATTTGTTTGATGACATCGCGGGCAATGTCGTCTATAAAATTGTCGAAGCCCAGCCTGAAGGTTTTCTCGACGGCAAAGATTCCGCCGGAAAAATCAACGGTGAACAGGATACTGCTGCTGTTCATTACGAACCGGATATCTTGGCGGACATTCATTTGGGGGCGAATGCCGTCGGAACGGATTACAATTTCGGCGAATACAAAGGTGCAACAGTTAGCGGCAACGTTTACGAAGACAAAAATAACAACGGTGTGCAGGACGAAGGCGAAGACGGCATAGAAAATGTTACTATCTATCTTTGCGAAATTCTGCCGGACGGAACACAGCAGAACATCGCAAGCACCGTAACGGACAAAAACGGCAAGTATTCGTTCGACAACCTTGACCCAAGTAAAAAATACTGCCTGACGGAAGTTGACCCCGAAGGATACTGCGACGGCATTAATGCTATCGGGACAGTCAACGGAAAGACGGTCGGCGGTTTCAGAGAAGATAATAATGATGCAATGACGGGTATCGTTCTTGGCAGCGGCGAGGACGGTATTGAGTACAACTTTGCCGAAAACCGGAAAGGTTCGCTCAGCGGCTTCGTGTATATTGATGGCAACGAAAACGGCAGCAAAGACGGAGACGAAGTTGGTATTAAAGACGTAAAGTTGACGCTTTGGGTTTGGGACGAGGAATTGCAGACATACATTCAAACGACCAAAACGGCAGTAACGAATGAATACGGCTTTTATTCTTTTGAGGGACTTTGTCCGTTCAAGAAGTATCAGGTACGCGAAGAACAGCCGGAGGATTATGCTGACGGCAGCGAAACGGTCGGAACGATTGACGGCGACTTGGTGGGTAATTTACCGGAAAGCGACGACGATACTATCGGCAACATCCTTCTGCCGCCTAACGGTCAGGGAGAA
>JAITQJ010000355.1 GCA_031288955.1 Planctomycetaceae bacterium
CGTGAATTTCTCGCCGATGCCTCTGCCGTGCAGTTCACACGTAACCCCGACGGCATTGCCGGTGCTTTGAAGAAAATCGGCTGTCCGAAAATCGGCTCGCAAATGCAGTCGCCGAATGCTCCCGAAGCCGGTCATCTGTTTTTCGGCAATGCGTGCAGTTGGTTTTCGCTCGGCGATTTATTGGCAACGCATCCGCCGCTGCCGACCCGCATTAAACGCATCAACCCGATGTTCGACGGAAAGTTTCCCGCAGCAATTTATCCTGTCAATTTAACGCAGGAAGCCGCTCAACCGCAGCGGCAGCGTACACTGCCGGAGGCTTTTAAGGCAATCCCCGTTCCCGTGATGTCGGCGGTATATGCAGCCGAACAGCCGGCTGAACGGGGTGCGGCGGCTAAAAGCAGCGTTCGTGATGAAGCCAATGACCCGTTGACAGCACAAGCCGTCTTTTACGCTTTGCTTCTCGACAGCAAAGAATCTGTGCGGCAAAGACAGTTAGCGGCACTTGATCCAGGCTATCTTGTTCAGGAAACATTGCGGCTTTATCCTCAAATTCAGCAACTTGAGGCGAAGGAAAAGATACCGCTGGCGATGCGTGTTTCGTCGGCATTGCGGTCAATGTCGAAGCCGCAGTATCTGCAATTTACATCGGCGGTTGATACGCTGATTGCTGCCGATAGCAAGATGGACTTGTTTGAGTACACATTGAAAGCGGTACTGCTTCGTGACCTGGACATTCATTTTGGATTAGCAGCGCAATTATCGGTTCGTTATACAACGCTGGCGGGTATTCGTCAGGAATATGTTACAGCATTATCGTTTTTAGCATATTCGGGACACACGGCAATACCGGATGCGCAGAGGGCTTTTGCGGCGGCAGCGCAGGAACTTGGTTTGCCGGACGGCATATTATCACCGCACGAGACGACGATAGTTTTGTTTGACCGTTCGCTGCGCAAATTGGCAGAAACGGCACCGGCACTGAAAAAACAGGTGTATGAATCGTTTTTAACGTGTGTGCAGCACGACGGACAAATCACGCCGAAGGAAGCAGAACTCCTCCGGGCGGTTGCCGCAATGCTGGCAATACCGATGCCGGTATAAAAACTTTGACGGATACATCGGTTATGCGGGATATTTATTTCGCCGCCTCTTGTTAAAGCCGGGAAACATAGAATTGGCAGCAGGAGTTTTGCCGAAAAGCCAATAGAACTATGTCCTTGTTGAAGAAAAACGTGATGTGTTTATCCAGATTTTTATCCGTTGTGCTTTGTGTTTTGTTTGCTGCCGGTACGGCGTTAGGCAGCGATGATTCGGCGTATCTGACGAAGACCGAATTCGAAGCCTTTATACAGCAGTATCACGAAAATCATCAGGCAAAGGCGGCGAAAAAGTCGGCGTTTTATAAAGGCAAGTTCGGCTTCACGCCTTACGGCTATTTCAACCTCGACGCTTCGTTTGAATCCGATAAAACGACCACCGGCGATTATACCGTTTGGGCAAACGCTCCGGGCAAAAAGGAAGACCCCGGATTTAGTGCCGATGTCAAGTCAACACGGCTCGGAATGAAAATCGACGGTCCCGGTATTTCCGGCTGGAACGGTTCAAAAACCGAAGCCGTTGTCGAAGTCGATTTTCAGCAAGGCTATCATACGTCCCGCAACCGTGCCGGATTATTGTTACGAAAAGCATACCTTGCTGTCTATGACAACGATACGAGATTTCTTGCCGGTCAGGATTGGGAGGTCATCTCGCCGCTCTATCCGAAACTACTCAATTACACCGGCGGTGCTGGTGTCGGCAATATCGGATACCGGCGGGGAATGTTGCGCGTTGACCAGAAATGGACGGAACATTGGGCAACGCAATTTGCTTTGTGCGACAATGTATATCGTGACGGAACAGCCGTCAGTCCGGCATCGGCACGTTATCCGCTCATTGAGGGACGTGTTGCATACACTTTTAGTCCCGCTCATCCCCGTATGCAGCCGATAAAACTCGGCTTATCAGGACATATCGGTGAACAGCGTTATACGTTTGCTGGTATTGGTAACACAAAATACCTGAAAACGTGGTCATTCAACGTTGACCTTGATTTACCGATAACGCAAAAGTTGACGTTCCAAACGGAATACTTCCTCGGTGAAAATCTCGGAATGATGGAGGTGAGTGCCGTGCAGGGCGTTGACTGGTATCGGCAGAACACGATTCGGGCGCAGGGCGGTTGGGCGGCTTTGACGTATCAAGCGACGAAAAAATTGCAGTCGAATGTCGGTTATATGATTGACGACCCGTTCAACGGCGATATTGTTACTGCTTCGACGGAATCGGGTGGCACGTTTCGTTCCCGCAATTACAATCACGTTATTTTTGCAAACGTGATGTACAACTGGTCGGAGGCATTGATGACCGGTTTTGAAATTAACCTCTGGCGGACGCATTGGCAGCAGGCTGACAGCAGCGGTGTTGTAGAATCGCTGGGAGTTGGCGAATCGCAGCGGTATCAATTTACGGTGCGGTACTCGTTCTAGGCTGTGTTGACGCTATTTTTTTCTATAGATAACTGCTTATTTAGTTTGAGGCAGAGCAGTTTTACGGACAGGTTAATCATTTCTTCGCTTTTGGAATAGCACTTCGTTCTCCGGTAAAATTTTGCTAAATAATACCGGATACGAGCATTGTACCCCTCCACCGTGTAGGTTCCTTGCTGGCCGGCATTTCAACGGTTTTTATCCAGTTCAAAACGGTTGTGTGATGAATTTTTAGTATGCGTCCACTGCCGCACCCAATCGATGTCGAAAAAACAACTTACTGTAAGAAACACTCTAGCCGTCTCGTATCGATTCCGCAATAGAAAAAGACCTATCTCTATACAAAATTAAGCAATACCAGAAAATCTATACAATATCATCAAAAAATTACTAAAAAATACGTGAGATGCTGTCTAGCGGTTTTTTATTGCAAACTTGCCGATAACTGTTATTTTTGCGATAATTGGTTTCGCTTCTAATATTCATCGGAAATAACTATGTTTCATCAGGATTTGCGGCGGTATTGCGTTCACGTTCAGAAACAAACCTTGCACGGCGGAGTGTCCGAAGGCGTTGAACAAATCAATGTCAATAACGGGACTCTGCAAATTGCCGTGCTGCCGACCCGCGGTATGAGTATCCAGCAAGTCGATTGCGGGAACGTACATCTCAAATGGAACTCGCCGAACTTCGGTCCCGTCCATCCGTCGTTCGTGCCGCTTTACGACCCCAGCGGACTCGGCTGGCTCGAAGGTTTCACCGAATGGCTCGTCCGCTGCGGACTCGAAAGCAACGGTTCACCCGACTTTGCTCCAAACGGCACTCTGATTCATCCGCTGCACGGACGCATCGCCAACACTCCGGCAAAAGAAGTCACTCTCGGCGTTGATGAAGAAACCGGCAAAATCACCTTGACCGGAACCGTGTATGAAACGCGGCTCTTCTTCAAAAAACTGGCATTAGAATCGTCGTTGACAACCTTTGCCGGTTCAACGCAATTTACTGTTACCGATAAAATAACGAATCTTTCGGCAAAGGACGGCGAGTTTGAATTGCTGTATCACGTCAATACCGGACAGCCGTTTGCATTGCCGGGCAGCCGCGTTTGCGTTCCGTTTAACCGAATGGCACCGCGGACATCTGCCGCTGCCGGCAATCTGCCGCAATGGAACATTCTTGATGCAGAAATGCCGGAAAGCGAAGAAGTTGTATTCTTTTTTGAACCGGCAGCCGATTCGTCGGGACATTGCCGGGTGCTGCTTATCAGTGCGGACGCAGACAAGGCATTGCAGTTATCATTTCAACCCAAACAACTGCCGTATTTTTGTTTCTGGAAGAGCCGCATATCAGATAAAGACGGCTATGTTTGCGGTTTAGAACCGGCGGTCAATTTTCCAAATTCAAAATCGTTTGAAAAGCAGCACGGCAGAGTTGTGCCGCTCAAAGCCGGTGAAACGAAGACCTTTGAATTGACTTTCGATATTTTATCCGATGCAGCGGCGGTACAGCAGGCAGAGAACGCTATCATGTCTATTCCTGCTGCCGGCGTTATTGAAACGAGTCCCCGCGGGGATTGGTCGCAATGATAAAATAAATGGGTAATTTCCATTACCCGAACACCTTAAGGCGGTCTTCGAGAGGCAAATGTTCTTTCGCTTCCGGTTCTTTGGCAGGCGTTCCAAAGGGCATTTGCGCGACCAGTTGCCAACTTGCCGGCAAGTTCCAGCGAGTCTTTACCGCATCGTCAATGAGCGGATTATAGTGTTGCAGCGACGCTCCGCAGCCGGATTCCTCCAGCAAGAGCCAAACGGTTAACTGATGTAAGCCCGATGTCTGCTGCGACCACAGCGGAAAGTTTGCCGCATAAGACGGAAACGATTTTTGCAGTCCTTCGACAACGGCGGTATCCTCGAAAAACAATATGGTCGCATAACCGGCGGCAAAACCGTTGTCGATTTTTGCTTCCGTTTTTACAAAGGCATCGGCGGGAACCTTTGCTTTCAGTGTCTCTTTGACGATTTGCCAAAGTGCCGTATGTTCTTTCCCCAGGAGCAGAACGAATCGGCTCGACTGCGAATTGAACGGAGACGGCAGATTCCAAAGTGCCGATTTGAGCAGTTCGGTGATTGCCTCATCGGAAATCGGCGATTTCGGCTGCAAAGCATAATACGTCCGCCTGCTTTCAAATAATTGCTGTAACGTTTTTGACATTAGGGACTCCTCAAAACAGTTTACGCCGTTAACCATACTCCCTGACTGCGGCGATGTCAACGGTCAGATAGTAATAAAATACAAAATAATCTATTGCCGAATAGCCTTTTTCCCTAACTATCTGTATTGACTCTATATCAGCCTAAAAAAAGAAGTATCTAGACAAGCCTACCGTTTAATTTGAAGTTGAAGAACAGGACTGTTAAAGTTGTGCATTGGTCAGCGACATTTCCGACGGGTGCAAGCCGCACTCCGTTTTGTTTTGTCCCGACCATCTGCCGGCACGTTCGTCTTCGCCCGGCAATGTCGGTCTGGTACACGGAGCGCAGCCGATACTCGTATAACCTTGGTCATAAAGAACATTATAAGGAATTGCCTCGTAAATGATTTTCGACCAAACCTGTTCCCCCGTCCAATAAGCCAAAGGGGCTATTTTCACCAACCCGAATTTGGCATCCCAACTGATAATCTGCGTAGCGGCTCTTGAATGACTCTGGTCGCGCCGGATACCGGAAATCCAAGCATCATACTGCGGTGCAATCCGTTCGAGAACCTTAATTTTGCGTTCGTAGCAGCACCGGTTCGAGTCCGTTTGATAAACAGCACCGCCGTTCGCTTTTTCGTATTCTTCAACACTTTGCTCTGCTGAAAGACGCTCGATTTTAATGCCGAATTCCCGTTGTATCCGTTCGAGTAAGTCGAGCGTTTCGGGAAACTGATAACCGGTATCAATGTTGAACACCGGTATCTGCGGTATCAACTTGGCAAGAAACGACAAGATGACGCAGCCGCTTGTTCCGAAGGCGGTCGCCATCGTCAATTTCGGTGCATACCGGTCAATCGCCCATTGCAGGATACGTTCCGGCGGAGCGGATTCAAGTTGAGCGTTCCAAAAAGCAATTTGGTCTAATAATTCGGGCGTTGCGGTTTTCATTGACGTTCTTTCATTGCGTTAACGATTCAATCAGTTTTGCCAATCCGATGCGTTCAATCACTGCCCCGAAACGTTCTTTTGTGTTTCCGTTCGCAGCGTACCAGTCGATAATTTTTCCGATAATCTGGAGCAGTTCCTTCTGTGTTTTTACCGTATTGGGCAGCCGGTCTGCCCAGCGGGGCGTTTTGCCTGCCATTCCGCCGACGAAAATAGCGTAAGCACCGGCAACGCCCATAATACCGAGGTCGTTTTCCTGCGGTTTGGAACAGCAATGCCGGCAGCCGCCGACGGCAATCTTGAACTTGTGCGGCAACTTGCCGCGTTTCCCGAACTTTTTGAACACCGCTTGGGCAGTCCCCTGTGTGTCAATCGTTCCGAATTTGCAATAGGTGCCGGGACAAGCGGTGATGCCGCGGACACAGGCACCGCTGCGTGCCGGTTCGAGCGGCGTTTTCTTGACGGCTTCGCGGAAACGTTGGAGTTTTGCGTAAGGAATGTGCGGTATTTCAAAGCCCTGCCGGGTCGTGAAATGCACTTCACCGCTGCCGTAGCGTTTTGCGAGAGCGGCTGCTGTGCGTAGTTTTTCGGCACTATAAAGTCCGCCGACAACGAGGAAGCGGGCGGAAAAATGCTGCTTATCTTTCTCTGCAAAGATAGCGGATGCTTTCAGCGCAGTAATCTCTTCCGGCGTAATTTCGCAAACGGTATGTACAGCCATTGACAAAAACCTAGAAAATCAGTAGGATAGCGGTATTATAAAGTAAAATACAAATAAGTCAAGCGTCATTAGAGCGTACCAAATACCGCGGAATTTATTTTGTTCAGAACCAAAGAAAATACAGCCGGTTATGAAATAAATCTAATACAGAGTCCTCTTTCGTTTCTGTATATGCAGAGGTACAATGACAACTTATGCAAACGGTTCCGCCGACAGTGAGCGAACGGCAGCGGCTCCGGCAACTCATCAATGACCTGCCGGCAGAACGGACACCGTCTAAAAGCAGACTCGAAGAATTGGCGAAAACAATTATCGCCGACGATTCACACACCGCTTGGACGATGGTACTCATCGGCAGTCATTTTTGGCGGCAGCAAGTCATCGCCGTCCCGTTCCACCGCCGATTGCTTCTCCTGCCGCACTGTTTGAAAAACAAAGAACGTTGTACGGCAAAGTATAATGCCGACGGGTTGCAGTGCGAAAATTGCGGACAATGCCCGCTCGGAAACCTCAAAACCTTTGCCGAATCGCTGCACTATCAAGTCCTCATCGCCGAAGGTTCGCCCGCCGTCTTGCAACGAATACTCAACGGAAAAGCCGGTGCCGTTCTCGGTGTCGGCTGTCTGGATTCACTCGAAAAATCGTTTGACAAATTACAAATGTCCGCTGTACCGGCACTTGCCGTACCGCTGCATACCGCTGCGTGTCAGGAAGAGACGGGGAAACCTTCTGCAACCGACCTCGATTGGGTCATCGAAATGATTCAAACGCCGTATAAAGAAGATGCAGATACAACGAAAGAGACAGGGACGATAACGCCCGCCTCTTTGGGGAAGTTGTTTCATTCATTGAAACCGAATACGGATTCACACGCAGCGGCGTTGGCGTTTGATGTTTTAACACGCGGCGGAAAGTTTTACCGTCCGTTCATCACGCTTTCGGTTTATAATGCTCTCAACGGCGATAATCATTCTTTGGAGATTGACGATTTGCCCGATTGGATTAAAAACACCGTGCGCACGATTGAAGTTTTTCATAAGGCTTCGCTGATTCACGATGATGTCGAAGACGATGACCCGTTCCGATATGGTCAGGCGACTCTGCATCGCACGCACGGCATTGCGGCGGCAATCAATGCGGGCGATTATTTAATCGGTTACGGTTATCAACTCCTTGCAGAGTTGCGGCACAGTATTTCGTCAGATATTGTTACAGAAATGTTTGCGGTGTTAAGTCAATCGCATTGCCGATTGTGCAGCGGGCAGGGAGCGGAGTTATACTGGACGCAGCGGAAAGAAACACCTCCGCCGCCGGACGTGTTAAAGTTTTACGTCGAAAAGACTTCGCCGGCATTTGAATCGGCATTGTATCTCGGCGTTTTAGCGGCAATTCAGTCCGGCGGGACGGATTGGGATTTTTACCGCAGACATCAGCCGGCGTTGTACCGTCTTGCGAAACATCTCGGCGCAGCGTTCCAGATACGTAATGATTTAGACGATTGGAAAGCGGATAGTGCAAATAAAATTGTTACCGGCGGCGATGCGCTGCGTAACCGTCCGACGCTGCTGCGTTCGCTTGCGGCGGTTAGAGAGGCGGATAGAAAAGTAATAACTTCCGGTTCCGTTGAGGAATTGCATCGTCTATTTGTTCAGCGGGAAATTTTTACACAAGCGGAGCAACTGATTCGGCAATTTTCTGCCAAATCCCGCGAAGCCGTCCAAACGATAGAGCATCCGGCGTTGCAAAAACTGCTGAACCAATTCATCGAAACGATAACGGGATAGCCGTCTTGTACGTGTAAAATCAGAGTTGCGAACATAAGTTCGCTATTAAAAACGAAAAAAACCAGGGCGTGTAACTGGCAATGTCATCTGTCTATACCGCATTAGTTCAATCGACCGGCTATTATTCCTTACCCGCACAGTTGGATTCCAGGGCAGGATTGCCGCAGTCCGCAGAGCAAAATCAAATCGGCGATGCTATGACTGTTACTCTTTCCGCCGAAGGTCAAGCCGCTTCTATTCTTGTTACGGTTTTTCTTACCGATTACCGGAACGTTACTTGTCTTGTGTTATACTGTTAGACTTGTTCCATAACAAAATAATTGCTATAACTCGCCCGGTTTTACACCGTTTTGTTATTTTTTCAAGGATATTTTATGGAACGGAGCAAGAAAGCACTCAAGATGATGGTCGGTTTCAGTTGTCCGGCAAAGAAGCATTACCGTGCCGAAGGACAGATTGACTATTTGCGGTAAAAGGTTATGATAGGCAAAGGATAATTTTCTCCACTCTTACCTCTTTCCCCCAAAACGTGAGTACCGAATTCGATGAATCTATCAGTCAGATAACGAAAGAAGAAATCAGCGCAAAAACAATTACTGCCGGTTATCGGGCTGTTAGTTTGCTGGCAGTGATAGCGTTCGCTCTGTCGCTTTTTACGCCGCTGATGCTTATCAGCAACTGGTTTATTTTCGTTCCGCTGACCGGTGCGCTGTGCGGCATTTTCGGATTGTATAAAATTCTAGCCTGTCCGTTCGATTACACCGGACGAGGCTTTGCGTTCACTGGAATTATTTTTTCATTCGTTCTCGGTATATCTGCTGCTTGTTGGGGGGTTTGGCACTATTACTTCAACATACCGTACGGCTATACGGCTGTTCAGTTTTTGGATTTGCGTAAAGACCCGAAGACAGAGCGGTTTCCTGAACACATCCTTGCGATTGCAAGGGAACACCGCAAAATATACATCAAAGGTTATATGTATCCGGGTCGTCAGTTGTCGGGTATTCAGGACTTTATGCTGGTGCGCACGCAGGAGCATTGCAAGTTTTGTTCGCCGGAACAGAATCCGTTCGATATGATAAGTGTTCATTTTACCGGCGACTTAAAAGCAGGGTTCCGTACAAAACCGGTGTACATCGGCGGAGAATTGTACCTGAACGAAGACTTCAAATACGGCGAACTGCCTTATCATATCGAAGCAGACGTATTCCGTTAGCCCTGTCTGTCAGTGTGCTGCGTTCATTTTTGTTTTAATCTCCGAAGCGTATCGAAAGATAACTTTCGTAACGGCGGAGGTCGACTCTGCCCTCCGCTACGGCATATTTTACCGCGCAAT
>JAITQJ010000001.1 GCA_031288955.1 Planctomycetaceae bacterium
GAGATAGTGAAAAAACAAGCCGTAGTGCATATCCTGATAAGCCGCCAGACTTTTTGTTTCACTATTTCCCGCACCGGCTTGCTGCGCTGTCAGCAAAAGGGGAAAGAAGCACCCCGCACATAGTACAAGTATTACTCTCTTTAACTTGAATCGTTTCATATTCATTTTCATTTGAAAGTCATTAACCATCTTTATTTTACTCAAAAATACGCTGGATGCCAGGCACGAGACATTATTTTACTCCAGATGCCGGTGCTTCTGGATAATCTTTTGAATTAACATCTGTCTGGTAATTGGTACAATGTTTATATGTTTCACATCGCCTGTTATCCGATATTCGGCAGTTATATTTTTGTTATCCTGCTGATACTCGCTCTTGTCTTTGTCGTTCGGCAAAGCCGGGTCGAAGGCGAACAATTACCGCCCTACGGTTCCCGAATACTCGTCCTGCTCCGGCTCCTCGCTCTGCTCGTTCTCTCCATCGGTTTTCTTCGTCCAGCCCTCGTTTATACGAAAACCGAACGGCTCGCCGCTGCCGTCAACATTCTTATCGACCAAAGCGAAAGTATGAGCCGTCCCGATGAAATCGGCGGCAAAACACGTTTTCTCGCCGCCAAAGAAGCACTGAACAACGCCGCCGGTCAACTCGCCAAACTCCACAACGCCGCAACCGAAGTCAAAGCCTTCGCTTTCGACTCCGATATTAAGGCATTAGAAATCAAAAACGGTCAAATTCAGGATTTTCCCGAAGCCGCCGCCGGTCTTGAAACCGCTCTCGGCTATTCTCTCGATAATATCCGCAGTCTCTCGGCAGGTAAACGTGTGCTAGGAACAATTCTGTTGAGCGACGGCGCACAACGCTGCCGGCAAGTCCGCGATATTTTACCGCAAAATGCCGCACAAAAACTCCGCGACGAAGCAATGCCCCTCTACACCGTTCCGCTGGGACAGGCTGGACTGGCTGACAGCGTTCGGGACATTGCCGTCGATTCAATACAGGGCAATGACCGTGTTTTCGTCAAAAATAATTTCATCGTCAGCGGCAGTATCCGTATCAACGGCTTTATCAATCATCCCGTTCCTGTACAGTTGTTGTTCGAGAACACAAAAGGCGCGATGACCGTTGTTAAAATGACGACCGTTACCGCAGCGGAAAACGGACAACTCGTGCCGTACCGCTTGACATTTGCACCGCAGGATACCGGCACATTCAAATATACCGTCCGTGCCGTACCGCAGGAAAAGGAACTCGTTGAAACGAACAACGAACAAAGCGGTTTCGTGCGTGTGATGGAAGGCGGCTTGCATGTGTTGTGTCTGCTCGGCAACCGCAATTTTGAACAGGGACCGCTGCGGCAATCGCTGGCGGCTTCCGAAGATATTAACGTTCAGTATGTCCGTTTGACGGCACCGGGAAAAAACAATCTGTCGGCGGTTATTAAAGCCGAACCGATTAACGTTTTGATTCTCGGCGACGTTGATTCAACGCTTTTAACCAAGGGTGAGATGCAGTTGATAGCCGATGCCGTTAAAGACGGGGCGGGCTTGATAATGCTCGGCGGTTTACACGCCTTCGGTGCCGGCGGTTATGCCGATACGCCGCTTGCTGCCGTTTGTCCCGTTGAGTTGCATAAAGCGGACAGACAGCAGTTGGATGCGCCGATTCGTACCGATATACATTGGTCTGCCGAAGAGCCGATGCCGATGATTCCGACGGCGGAAGGCTTGCGGCATTTTGCACTGCGGCTTGATGCGGAGACGCAAAAAAATGCGGAACGCTGGCAGCAACTGCCCGGTCTGCTGGGGGCAAACCGCTTTGACCGCGTGAAAGCCGGTGCGGCTGTTTTAGCGGAAGGAACGGGAGGCGAACGGCTGCTGGTAATGCAGATGTTCGGTCTCGGCAGAGTACTGGCATTTGCCGGTGATTCAACGTACCGATGGCGGTTGGCGGGTTTTAGCGAGGAACACAAATTATTCTGGAGGCAGATAATTTTTTATCTTGCAAAGATGGAGTCGGGCATTAACGGCGATTGCTGGATAACGCTGGAAAATGACCGCTTGATGCTTGGTGATACGGCGAAGTTCCGTGTATTTTTGAAAACGCCGGAGGGCGAAAATGTAAAAGACTTTCAAGCGAAAGTTACCGTTTTGAAACCGGATAATAACAAGGAGACGGTTGTATTGCGCAGCGGAGACGGTACGCCGGAGGGGACTTTCCGTAACACTAATTTTTCCGGCGATTATATTATTCAGGCGGATGTTACAGTCCCCAAAGAGGCGGGAGGTGTTCCTCCTGCACCTTTGGTAAAACAAGCGGCGGCACGTTTTCTGGTGTACAACCGGAATTTGGAATTGGATAATCCTGTGGCGTATCCGAGTTTACTGTCATCAATGGCGGCGGCAACGGGCGGCAGGAGTATTCCGCCGGAACAATTAGGACAGTTGTTCGACGAGTTGCTTAAGCAGTCGAACGATTTGGTAGAAAAGCGTGAAACGAAACGGACGCTGTTTGATACCTGGTATGTATTCTTTGCCTTTATTCTATTGCTGACCGCCGAATGGTTTCTCCGCCGCCGCTGGGGATTGGTGTAGATGCCGCCCCCGAATTTGTTTGCGTCAACCAGTCCGGCACCGCTTGAATCTTACCCTGCCGGTCAATAAAAGCCAAAGTAATGTGTCCTGTTACAAGAAGTTCGCTGTCCCGAAAAATCTGATGTTCGTATTCGATTTTGACCCGCGTCATCCGCTTCATTGCTGTTTTGATTGTCAGTAAATCATCATACTTTGCCGGTTTGTGATATGAACATTCCGCTTTAATGACGGCAGCCAATACGCCGCTTGCCTCAATGTCTTTATAGGCAAATCCGTTTGTGCGGGACAGTTCGGTGCGTCCGATTTCAAAGTACGTAAAATAGTTAGCGTGATACACCACGCCCATCTGGTCAGTTTCCTGATAACGAACCCGAATCTGCACTTCACCGGTCTGCATTATTTATCTCCTTCTTATCATTGCCGTATTATACTGTTTTCCGTTTGAAAATGTACCCCCCGTTGACGAATCTTCAGAGTCGCGAACTTGCGTTAGCGTCTCCGGCGTGTTAGAATAGTAACTTGTTCGGCGCACGTTTGCGCTTCCAACCCCTAACAACGAAGAATACGATGACAACTTACAAGCACATCATTTCCGTGCGTTTATTTTCTCTTGTTATGCTGATTGCTGCGTTTGCGGCAACAGCCGCTCCCTTTGCCGAAGCAAGGGAATGGAAACTCGAAAGCGGTAAAACCACTAGCGGTGAATTCATTGAGGTCATTGACGATGGGGGTGTGCAGAAAGTCCGCCTCAAAAAAGAGGACGGTCAAATAACACGGATAAAGTTGACATCTCTGTCGGAGGAAGACCGGAAATACGTCACAAAAAAAGCAGGGAGGGCGATTTCAACAAACCAAAATGCAGCCGTTCTGCCAGTTGGAGATGCCGCCTCCAAGGCGGGCGACCCATTGGAATTGACGATGAAGGACGTGAAGTTTCGTTTCCGCTGGTGTCCGGCGGGAACGTTTGAGATGGGCAGTCCGTCATCGGAAGCGGACATAGATGAGGACGAACAACTGCATCCGGTAACGTTGTCGAAAGGTTTTTGGCTGTTGGAAACGGAGGTAACGCAGGAACAGTGGGAGTCGATAATGGGAGAGAATCCGAGTTATTTCAAAGGAGCAAAGTTACCGGTGGAACAGGTATCGTGGAATGATTGTCAGGATTTTGTGAAGAAATTAAACGCACTGGGT
>JAITQJ010000092.1 GCA_031288955.1 Planctomycetaceae bacterium
GTTTCAATCACCGAAAAGAAAATCTATACCATATCATCAAAAAATTACTAAAAAATACGAGAGATGCCGGGCAAGAGCCGTTATTATTTTCGTGGGCGATGGCGGCGTATAGTCCATGATATGGTTTGTCAAGCACCGCAAATTCCATCAGATTCCCGTATCCGCGTTTAAGCATCATTGCAAAAATGGGTTGTTCAAAGGTAAAAATCCGCATTTCGTCGCAAGAACGCACGCATTCTTGGAACGCGTCATAGAATTTTTGCACTATTTGTTTAGGCAAAATAAAACTTGTTCCCGCCACTTCGAACGATACATTATCGACCGCCGCGATTTGTTCATACGACATTTTTTCGATATTGGGGTTGGCAAGTCTTGACATAAAAGCAAGTTTCGCCAATTTCGGTTTTGCGGAAATTGTTCCGTCTCAGCCGTCCCACATATAGTTGTAAAGCCCGTTCCACCCTCCGCAATCAAGCCAATAGAAATATGCTGAATCGTAGAAATCGTTTTCCGCCGCCCATTTTATAACATCAAGTTTCGCGCGGTTTATGGCAAGCCACGGGAACAGGTTTTCCGCCGTTCGCCCGCCCGCAAAATACATTCCGTTTTTGTGCGCCCCGCTCCGCAGTTCGTTTATGAACTGGGTGTATAAAGTTTTCTTGTTCCAACTCGGCAGTTCCTCGATTTTCATAACACGCATTTTGACTTTATCCGCAAGGTCGTTCTCGGTTAAAAAATCGGCGGTTTCCTGGTCGCACCAAATTGCGAATTTTTTGAAGGTTAAAATCAAATGTTTTAATGATGCCAAGTAAAAATTGCGAAAATCGCGGTCATTCCCTCTCGCGGCTTTTAATACTTTGTCGCTCATATTGAACAACATTGTGCAAAATGTTATGTCGTCGCGCCCCCCGTCGTAAAATATGTCCGGCTTTAATATCTTGGCAAGGACCGAGTCTGCATTCGTAATGTGCAGATGTCGCGAGAGTTTATGTATGGGATATGGGTTGAGGTTTAGCAATTCGTCGTATTTTTCCGCTGGCGCGTCCGCATTCAGGTATAGATAATGGGCGTATCTGTCGCAAACTATTTCGCAATTATATTTTTTGTATTCGCTCGCTGCCAATTCGTTGAACAATATATGAAACCACAGATACGTGTGAGGTTTCTTCTCGCGTTCCCAATATGTAATCATCATATCGACTAGGGCGTTGATTAGCGGATAATCCGGTTTTGCAATGATAAAACTATTCAAAAGGCGTACTTTCCAGTCATCGTCCCACGACCAATATGAGCGGCAAAAGTCTTCCCAAACCTTCCAATCTGACGGACTGTCAACCGAGCGTTGAAACGCAAAAAAATCTTTTTCCAATAATTTTTGCGGGACCGCTCCGGTCAAATATATCGTCGCGTCCATCCAAACGCCGCCATAGGTTTTTAACAAGCATAGCCGTAGTAAATCGGCAAAATGAGCGACTGGAAATTTACCGTTTTTGGTTTTTTCATAGACAAAATCGGGCAGGTCGATATAGTCGCGGACTTTCGCGTCGTCCAAAACGATTACGCGGTAGTCGCCTTTGTATTCCTCGACCGAGCGCATACAGGTTTTGACAAGGGGCGGGGCATTGTCCGCGCCGGTATTCCAAAATTGCCAAATGATTTTGTCGGTTCCCAAATCCTGCTTTGTCGCGAATTTATATTTCGGCAATCTCTTGGCGAGATATTTTTTCTGCAAGTATTTTGCCAATAAATTGTATTCCCGTTTGAAATGCGCGTGGGTATAATTATGCCGCACAAGCCCGTCTCGCAATCCGCGCCGCAGTTTCCGAAACGGAATCCAAAATGTCAGCAATTTTGCAAATGTTTTTATCATACAAATCCTTTCCGATTTTTATTTGACTTGTCTTTGGCGGATTTGCAGCATACGCGGATAAACCCGAACAGATAGCCTTGCTTTTTACGCTGCGTCTGCTTTGTCTTCCAAACCGGAATCTGCGCAAAATAAATTTTCTTTTTACCGGGGGTTTCCTTAATTTTAATCAGACCGCCGAGGATTTTGCGTTTTTCTTCTGGGAAAGTTTGTTTTTCCAGCATTTCAAACGAACGGCGCAGATGCGGAGGAATGTCGCCTGTCTGCCAGCCTTCGCGCCGAATAAAATCGGATACCAACGCAAACATTTCTTTTCGCCCGCGGCTGCTTCGGTCGCGGAAGAATGCACTTGACAACAATGAAAAAAATGTCTCAAACACAAACTCAAGGCGTATTTCAAGCAGACCGTGTTTTTTCATAAAGTCAATATAAGCAAAAGCAATTTTAACAGAGTCTATTCCGTTGCCGTATGCGGTATCGCCCTTTGCAGATGCGATATTGCCCATAATGCTGTCCTGACGCAGGCAATAAAAGTACAATTTTTCGGGCAATACGAAAACCGTTCTTGCAAATTCACAATATGCTCTAAAAAAGTACTCATCTTCATTTCTAAGCCCGTCTGGAAACCAAATTTCATTTTTCTCCATAATTTCCCGGCGATATATTTTATTCCATACCGTTTTGTTCATTGTGTTTCTGAAATCGTCGGACATTTTGACAAGCCCTGTGGAATCGAATTGAAAATAACTTTTAGGATTATGTTCCGGATTTTCATCTTTGTTCTCAATATTTACACCGCACACCGCCATATCGGTGTTATGTTTTGTAATGGCTTCGTATAGTTTTTCACAAAATTCCGGTGCGATATAATCATCACTATCAACAAACATAACAAACGGCGCAGAACTGTTTTTTATCCCTGTGTTCCGTGCCGCAGACAATCCGCAGTTGTTTTTATGGCAGATGCTTTTCATACGCAAATCCTTTGCCGCGTATTTTTCCAAAATTCCCTGTGAATTATCAGGGCTGGCATCATTTACGCAAATTATTTCAAGATTTTGATAAGTTTGCGAAATTACGCTATCAAGACATCTGACAAGAAATTTTTCGGTGTTATATACCGGAACTATTACACAGATACTGCGGGATTTCTCTCTCACTCTCTCTCACTAGAGATGTCGGTTTTGCAGCATTACGCTGCGGTAAAACCTCTGTGAACATAGCAGTTATCCTTTCAAAAATGCGGTTACAACACGGCACAGTACCATATTTTCTGGAATTATTCTAACGTACAAACGAACAAATGGCAAGGGGGAAAGTTTGGGATTTATTGAAATTTGAAGTCCGGCGGCGGGGACAAAAATCTGCGTGTCAGAACACGACGGGAAGCGTTTTTTGCGTAAAAAAAAAAAAAAAATTTTTTGCTATTGACTGAATTTTAATAATTCAGTATGATACCGTTTCCGTAGTAAATAACGGACGGCTTGATGGAACAAGCCTATTCACCCAAACACAAGGAAGCATTATGTCAAGGACGACTGTCTTGGAATCTGTATCCGCCCCGAATCAGGAAACAAACAACCGGCTCAATTACGAAGATGTCGTCAGTCATCTCAACGAAGATGACATCAATGACGTTTTCCGAAACGATGTTTTCGGTTCCTTCGATAACGCCGCCAAAAAATATGACGATGATGACGACTTTTTCAAAGCCGCCGAAAGCCTTCTCTATCATTTTCGCGAACCCGAAAACGAAGATGAGGAAAACGGCATCGAACGCGGAACTGACCGCGCCGAATTACAAGATGCCCTTCCTCCCCATTCCGATAGTACGGGCAATTCCGAATCGCCGCAGGACTCCGAAACCGCTGCTGCCGAACCGTTCAATATCAACCTTTTAACGCCCGACGCAGCGGACAGCGACAAGTTAAACTCCGACTTGATTCGGCTTTATTTTGCACAGATGAGCGGCGTACCGCTTCTGTCCAAAGAAGACGAAATCATCTTTGCGAAACGCATCGAAAACCGCCGGTCGGCATTCCGCCGCTGTATTCTCGGCTCGCCCTTTGGTTTGCAAGCCGCCTTCAAAATGCTCTCGAAAGTCTATCACGGGCAACTTGCCTTTGAACGGACGATTCGGATGGCGTTGAGCGAAAAATTATCAAAACAGCAAATCCGGTGCCGGATGCCGCAGCATTTGCGGACGCTTGCCCCGATGCTCGAAACGGTTTCGGCTCTCTTCGCTTCATTGGTACGCAAAAGTGTCAGCAAAACGGATAAACGACAAATTCGTTTGCAGATGCACAGCCGGTACCGCCGCGCCTTGGTTCTCATTGAAGAATTGAGTCTCCGCAACCGCAAAGTTCACGCAATGATGAAGCAACTCGAAACGATGTCGAAGCGGATGGACGAAATCACGCAACTGCTCAACGATGAGAACGTAAAGATGATGCCGCAGCGGCGCAGGATGCTGACCAAAGAACTGCACCGCCTTATCCGAACGGCACAGGAAGGACCGAACTCGCTGCGCCGCCGCTGTGAGAATGCCCGAAAACTGTTACGGGAATATGAAGAAGCGAAAAGCGCAATGTCGCAAAGCAATCTTCGCCTTGTTGTTTCGGTTGCCAAGAAATACCGGAACCGGGGCGTTCCGTTTCAGGACTTGATTCAGGAAGGCAACACCGGTTTAATGCGGGCGGTTGATAAGTTTGAATACCGGCGCGGCTTCAAGTTTTCGACGTATGCAACCTGGTGGATTCGTCAGGCGGTAACGAAGGCGATTGCCGAACAGTCGCGGACGATTCGCATACCGGTTAGTATGATTGAGCAACTTTCGCGGCTGCGGAATACGGCAAGAATGATATACCAAGAAACCGGCAAGCGTCCGACGATTGCGGAGGTTGCTCTTCTTGCGGATATGACTCCCGACGATGTCCGTAAGGTGTTGATAACGGGTTCCAATCCGGTGAGTTTGGAGCATCCGGTTGGGGAAGAAGAGGATAATTCATTCGGCGAGTTGCTTTCGGACACCGGCACGGAGCGTCCTGAACATTCGGCATCGAACGATATGCTTCGTAAGGAAATCGGCAAGGTGCTGAACACGTTAACATATCGGGAACGTGAAATCATTAAGTTGCGGTTTGGTCTGAACGGCGGTTACGCATATACGCTGGAAGAGGTCGGCAGAATTTTTCAGGTAACACGTGAACGTGTCCGGCAGATAGAGCAGAGTGCGGTGGCGAAGTTGCAGCAGCCCGGACGCAGCCGTAATTTGGCAAACTTCTTGCCCGGAGCATAATGTAACGGAAAAATGTTATTACTGACTGAACACTGCCCGGCTTGCGCTGCCGGGTAATTTTGTCTTCGTGTGCGTAGCCTTGCGGTTGATTGCGCCGGTTGTATAATAGCGGTATGGGGCGAATTCGTTTTTTGTTTTTTCAATGCTGCCGTTCTATTGCGTTTTCGCTGTTGTATTTTTAACTCTTGCTGCCGCACTGCTGCCGTGTTTGGGGCAAACGGTCTATTTGCCCGGTACAGAAATTTACACCTTGCGTTTTTTCCGAACGCTGTTGGCATTGATTGCCGGCGGCGGTCTCGCCCTGTGCGGTCTTGTATTTCAGGCAACGTTCCGCAATCCGCTGGCAACCCCTTATACACTCGGCGTAGCAAGCGGTGCCGCCTTTGGGGCTGCGCTATGTTTGCAAACAACCGTCAGGCTGGGCTTGCCGATGATGCTTGCTCTGCCGTCAGTTATCGGCGTGCCGGCAATTACCTTCGGGGCGTTTGCCGGTGCTGTATTAGCGATGGGAATCGTCTTTGCATTATCGTTACATAAAGATGCCTCATCAGAACAAATGCTTCTTGCCGGTGTCGCCGTCAACTTTTTCTTTTCAAGTATGATTGTCTTGTTACAGTATTTGTCTGCTCCGCACGATGCGTTTCAGATACTCCGCTGGACTATGGGCGGCGTACAAAATGCTGCGGGACGGGACTGCATCCTGCTCGTACCGATAACGGCTGTCTTGTTTGGCTATCTGATTTTTCAAAGCAGGACGTTAAATGTTTTTGTAACAGGACAAGAGCGGGCTATGTCGCTGGGAGTCAATGTTATCCGATTCCGAATGGTACTTTTTGTGATGACTTCGCTAACGGTTGGAGGCATTGTTTCCGTCACGGGACCAATCGGCTTTGTCGGCTTGATGATACCGCACATCGCACGGTTGATTCTCGGTCCCGACCATCGGCGTTTGATACCGGCAACGGCAGTATTGGGAGCGTTATTTCTTGGGGTTTGCGATACATTGGGACGGTGTCTTTTTTATCCGGCAGAATTGCCGGTCGGCATTATCACAAGTTTGCTCGGCGGTCCCTTTTTCCTCTGGCTTCTATTGCGGCGGAATACATCGTAGAGTGCATTGACACTAATTTATCAGATAAATAGCGAAAAACAAATCAAAATCAGCGTCAAACCTAGGGCGTGTTGACTCTAATCTTGACAGATTTTTTCGCAGTGATTATTATCCGTTATGAACTGGACACAAATAGAGTACGATAATATCAAACACCTCTTGCCGAAGCAACGTGGTCATCGACAACCTCACCCTCCTGCAAGCCCTTGCCTACATCAACAAGAACGGCTGTTGCTGGCGGGAGTTGCCGACCAACTTCGGCAACTGGGACACTGTTTACCAACGCTTCCGCCCAACGTTTCTCATCGGCGGCTTCGCGCTCGGCACGTTCTTCGGCACGTTCCCGCCGGCTTTCAATCGCTTGCTCCTTAATCAAGCGCAAAACGCTTTCATAAGTTAACGGTCTTCAGCACTCATCTTTTCGCCTCCCAATCAAACAACTGCATTTTACACTCTGTATTCTACACGGCACAAAATGCCCTGTCAAACCGAAAACAGGGATATTTCAGAGCCGCAATCGTAAGATTGCGATAAACACAAACCGCGAACGTAAGTTCGCGGCTCTGACGTATCTGATGTCCTTTTACTGTCCGCTAACTAGGGACACACGCACGCCCAAGGAGTTGAACGTGCAGTCAGGCGTGCTGATGCTCCGAATCGCCGACCGGCAAAACAACGCGGCGTAGTACCAACAGCCGCCGCGGAACACACGGTAACTGCCGGACGAAGCACCTACAGGGTCGGCTACGTTACCCGTAGGATAATCGCCGTACCAATCGTTGCACCACTCAAACACGTTGCCGTGCATATCATACAAACCCCAAGCATTTGCCTGCTTTGTACCAACCTCGTGCGTCTTATTGCCGCTGTTACCTTTACCTACTGTAGCTATATCTCTTCCTATTCCATCAAAAGAACCATACCACGCCATCTGGTCTAAATCACCCGCATAAGCACCGGTCGTTCCCGCCCGGCAAGCATACTCCCACTGCGACTCCGTGGGCAGTGAAAACTTGTAACCCTTCGGCGCAGTACCCAGTGCGTTTAATTTCTTCACAAAATCCTGACAATCATTCCACGATACTTTTTCCACCGGTAACTTTTCTCCTGTGAAACGACTCGGATTCTCTCCCATTATTGACTCCCAGTGTTCCTGCGTTACCTCCGTTTCCAGCATCCAAAAACCTTGCGACAACGTTACCTGATGTTGTTTTTCATTGCCGTAACGACCAGTTTCACCGGCTGGACTACCCATCGTGAACGTTCCTGCCGGACAATAACGGAAACGAAACTTCACGTCCTTAATCGTCAACTCCAACGTGGCACCCGCCTTGGAGGCTTCGGCTCCGACACGCCGAACGGCTGCATTTTGGTTTGTTGAAATCGCCCTCCCTGCTTTTTTTGTGACGTATTTCCGGTCTTCCTCCGACAGCGATGTCAACTTTATCCGTGTTATTTGACCGTCCTCTTTTTTGAGGCGGACTTTCTGCACCCCCCCATCGTCAATGACCTCAATGAATTCACCGGTAGTGGTTTTACCGCTTTCGAGTTTCCATTCCCTTGCTTCGGCAAAGGGAGCGGCTGTTGCCGCAAACGCAGCAGTCAGCATAACAAGAGAAAATAAACGCACGGAAATGATGTGCTGGCAAGTTGTCATCGTATTCTTCGTTGTTAGGGGTTGGCAGCACAATGCGCGCCGAATGACCGGACATTCTAACACGCCGGAGACGCTAACGCAAGATGACGTATTCAAAACAAAAAGAAACCGCAATCGTACGATTGCGGCTCTGAAGAGTTGTCTGTGTCTCGCCAATCTGAAGTTATCCCTTGTCGAACTCGTAATCTTCCGGGATATACAGCAGCCGGGCGCAGGAACTGCAAACGATGGGCTTTTTCGCCACGATTTGTGCCAGCGAATTGATAGGAACCTGCAAATTGCAGCCGCCGCAGTATTTGTTATTGGCGACGATAGCCAAGGCTTCATTACCGCCGTTGGTACGGACTAGCCGGTCGTAAATTTCGCGAAACTCCCTGGGCAACTTTGCTTCGATGGCGTGTAATTGCTTCGTCAGTTCGGCAATTTCCGATTCCAGGGCGGGTTTGTCCGCCTGAAATTTCTTTTTCGTTGCTTCGTAAAGTTCTTCCGCTTTTTTCACTTCATTTTCGGCGGGCGGAACGTTTTCGGCAAACTTTTCAGCCCTGTCGATGGCTTCGAGTGCAGTATCGTCGAGGTCGCTCCGGCTTCGCAAAGCGGCTTCGATTTGAATCTGCAACGCCTGATAATCTTTATTCGTTTTGGCTTCGGCTAGTTGTGTGCGGCGTTTTTCGATGGATTGGTCGTGTGCGGCGACTTCCTGTTCTTTTTGCTTGGATTCGGCAAGCAGTTTTTGATGTTCGCCTTTAACTTTGTCGAGTTTTGCGGCGGCTTTGTGGATATTATTCTCCTGATTTTTCAGAAGAATCGGACCTCGCCGCAATCGTCCGTTCAAATCAGCGAGGTTATCCTGTAAATGATGTATTTCTTCCAGTGTGTCCCGAATACTTTCTGCCATTGCGTGTATAATTTGTTCAACTGAAAACATTCTAACACAACACACGGCATTAGACAAGATACGCACAGCACTATCAGCAGCCGCTTGCCAGAATACCGGTTTTTTCCGATTGACTTCACTGTAGGTAATTCTCACCGGATTGTATTCTGCCAGACTATGGTCATCAACTGCCGTCAACGCTAATAAACATCAGAGCCGCAATCGTAAGATTGCAACTCTGATGTTTGTTGACTTTGCTTTGCCGATAGGTTAGAATACTTGCAGTCGTCGGCATAGTGCTGGCGAATTTTAATCACAAGGAATCATATATCGAAATAAACATTTCGTTTTGACAATCAGACGAATGCGTTAAGCGTTCTGTTGCCTACTCGTAACTACCACTTTGAGTCTATGAATGACTCTGCAACTTGGCGACATCGAAGGGACGCTCCCTGTTTAGGGAGTGCCGTTCTGGTGTTGTAAGTTGCGCCTGTGGTAGGGTACGAGTGACGACTCGGATATTGGCACTCTTTCTTTATGTACTCTTGAAAGTCTGCTGGTATCTTGTGATGATTCCGACCACCCTACTCAATGGAGACAATTCGATGACAAACTTTCGTTCTTTCCTTTCGATTCCGTTCGTGTTTGCCTTCACGGTAACATTCTTTGGCGGTTCGGTTTTCGGACAACTAACATACGACCGCCTTTCAGACTCTCAACTCAATACCCTTCGCAAAAAGGCGGACAGCGGTGATGTCAAAGCCCAAAGCGAAGTTGGGCAACGACTTTGTTACGGCATCGGCGTTGTCCGAGACGAATCCGATGGTGCCGAATACCTCGAAAAAGCAGCGGAACGGGGAGATGTCACGGCTAAAGCCGTTTGTTATGACGAAGGACTGGGTGTTGCACGAGATATGAAAGAAGCCGTTAATCTGTATCGGAAAGCCGCCGCGATTGGCGATTCTGTGGCACAAAACAATCTCGGTGTTTGCTATCAAAACGGTTATGGGGTTGATAAAAATGAGCGGGAAGCATTACGCTGGTTTCGTAAAGCAGCGGAACAAAATTTAGCGGAAGCAAATGTCCATATGGCAGAATTATATTTTGAAGGTGAGGGAGTTCCAGAAGACACCTCGAAAGCCCTTGCCCTGCTCCGCAAAGGAGTAGAGCAAGGCAGCGATGTGGCACAAATGTTTCTAGGTACGCAGTACTTACTTGGCAGCATACAAGAAAGTGATACCGAAGCCAAAGCCATACGGTTATTACAAAAAGCCGAACAAAACAACGTTGTCGAAGCACAATTATTTCTTGCCTTGGCATACGGTACCGGTAAAGGTGTCACGAAAGATTTAACGCAAGCAGAAAGAAGAATGAACAGAGGATTGAAGAAGTATCATCGAGATATCAGAAACGAAAAAGACGCAATAACGCTTGTCGGAGTTGAAGTGGGGCTCAATGGAATGTTTGAAGATGTGATGGAACGTACCGCAAAGATAGATTTATCAAAATGCCCAAAAGAATTCAAGTCGGCATTTCTAGATACAATACAAGGACTCCAAGATTTCGGAGCAATCAACAGGGAAGCAGAAGCATTTGCAAACGAAAAGGATAAAATCATACAAGAGGTAAAGAAGGCGATAGAAAAACGTAATTCCGGTGAGGCGGTGGTCGGTAACTTTCTTGAAGGTTTTTTTCGCGGTTATGCGGGTGAATCCCCTGCAAATATTATGGCAGACAGTATAAAAAGAGAACAAACATTTCAAGACCAAGTTAACGAGTTAGACAAAAAGATACGGGCAGAAGAAAATCGTATCTTTGAAAAAGGCAAAAACATTCGGGATCATTTGATTGAGTCTGCAAAGAAATGTAAAAGGATTGCTCGTGAACACGATGTCGAGTTCACGGCGTTTGACTTCCTTAAAGATGATTCCGGTGAAGGTAAAGAGAAATGATGATTGAGACAGGAGAAAATAACGGCGGCGAAGCCGTTGCCGAATCGGGGCGGGATTACGCATAGGCTTGCATTGTATCTATGCGTGAGATGCGGGCAAGAGCCAAAATTACACTCGGCGAACTCGACCCTGAAATTGCCCTTGAAGAAATGCGGAAACTATATGAATCGACTCTTGCCGAGGCGGTCAAGTGGTGCCGCGAGCAGTAGTTCCCAGCGGTTGTTCGTTATTGTAACGGTTGACAACTCAGAGCCGCAATCTTACGATTGCGGCTCTGATGTTTGTCCCGCGTCAAAGACGTTTCTAGTACATATCGCCGCCCGGAGGCATTGCGGGTCCCGCTTTGTCCTCCTTCGGAATGTCCGCTACCAACGCATCACTCGTCAGCATCAAACTCGCAACACTCGCCGCATTCGTCAACGCCGTCCGCGTTACCTTCGTCGGGTCTATCACGCCCGCCTTCACCACGTCCTCGTAAACGTCCGTCAACGCATTGTAACCGAAATTGCCCTTGCCCTCCAACACCTTTTCACAGACAATCCCGCCGTCCTTGCCGGCGTTCTGCGCTATCTGCGTCAACGGCGCACGGCAAGCCCGCAAAATAATGTTGTAGCCCGTCAATTCGTCCGTCGAAATGTCCGAAGCCTTGACAGTGTGCGAAGCCCGCAACAACGCAACGCCGCCGCCCGGCAAAATGCCCTCTTCGACCGCAGCGCGGGTAGCGTGGAGCGCATCTTCAACTCGTGCCTTTTTCTCCTTCATCTCGCTTTCCGTTGCCGCCCCGACCAAAATCTTCGCAACACCGCCGGAAAGTTTCGCCAAACGCTCCTCCAACTTTTCGCGGTCGTAATCGCTCGTTACGTTGTCGATTTCACGGCG
This sequence comes from Planctomycetaceae bacterium, assembly GCA_031288955.1. Taxonomy (GTDB): domain Bacteria; phylum Planctomycetota; class Planctomycetia; order Pirellulales; family Thermoguttaceae; genus WRKP01. The sequence continues at coordinate 11,639 of JAITQJ010000092.1, forward strand.
AATCTGTTCAATCCGTCCCTTAATCGTGTCATTCTTGCCGCCGCCTTCGATAATCGTCGTGTTGTCTTTGTCAATCACAACCCGCTTTGCCGTTCCGAGGTCGGTCAACGTCAGCGATTCCATTTTGCGTCCAAGGCTTTCAAAGAGCACCTCGCCGCCGGTGAGAATACCGATGTCTTCAAGCATCGCTTTACGCCGGTCACCGTAACCCGGTGCCTTAATCGCTGCCACTTTCATCGTTCCCCGCAGCCGGTTAATCACCAGCGTTGTCAAGGCTTCGCCGTCCACATCTTCGGCGATTATCAACAGCGGTCTGCCGGTATT
>JAITQJ010000172.1 GCA_031288955.1 Planctomycetaceae bacterium
TGAGCGACAGAAGTGCGGCAAAAAGCGCACAAACGACGCATCTAGCCCCCCCCCCCCCATTTACCCAGTTTAACATTGTGAACTTCGTCATAACTATATCTCCTTGTGTTAGAATTTTACCTGCGGAAATCGCAGATATTACTGTATTAACTAATATGCAATGTGTGTGCCAATGTTAAAAAATAAACAAAAATTTGCTTTAACTCATTTTATTTTATAGAGTTGCAAACAAAAAAGGTAATAATTTCACAGTTCACTGAACTGTTTAGGTGACGCAAAAAGATACATATTTTCAAAAACGGTGTGTTTTTCTGCAAAAAGTGTATCATTTTGCAAGCGGGATTTTAGGGGCAAAAGGGGGAAAAAGAGGATTCTGACCGCGAAAGAGAAATGAATAATGAAGATACAGGTTATCCGCTTTCCCTCATTATTCATTATTCATTGTTAATTGTTAATTGTTAATTGTTTCCCCCCCCCCCCCCCTTTTTTGTGTCCTTCGTGCTTTCCGCGGTTGAAAGAAGCGATAGCGCAAGACCTGTTCCTGCCGGACAGACGGCAAATCTAGTAATCAACGGAACTGCGGTGTAGAATAGTGCCGCACACTTTCCTTTATACCGGAGTCTATGTTATGCGCCGTTTGCGACTGCTTTTCGGGCTTTGCGTTTTTTGCAGCCTCTTAAACACCGTTTTGAGCGATGAACGCAAAGCCGGTGAACAACTCAAAGTCAACATCAAAGGAAACGAATATATCTTTTGCTGGTGTCCGCCCGGAAAATTTCTTATGGGAAGCAGTGTGGACGAAAAAAAACAAGCCGTTGATGCTATTCCGAAACACTTGTACGATGACCTGCAACTTGCCTTCCGCTTGACGATTGCCTCTGAAACTCAACACGAAGTAACAATCACACGCGGTTTTTATCTGCTCAATACCGAAGTAACCCAATCTATGTGGAAAAGCGTTACCGGTAAAAATCCGAGCAAGTTTCTCGGCGAAAATCTGCCCGTCGAAAATGTCTCCTGGGATACTTGTGATGCTTTTATTAACAAGTTAAACGAACTCAGTGCCGTATCCGCCGCCAGGGTAAACAAGAGTTGGCGTTTTGCCCTGCCGACGGAATCACAATGGGAGTACGCCTGCCGGGCAGGAACAAACACGTCATACAGTTTCGGCGAAGTCCTGAACGGCGATAAAGCCAACTGCGACGGCAATAATCCGTACGGCACGGATGTAAAAGGTCCTTTCGCCGGACAAACAACACCTGCCGGTTCGTATCCGCCGAACGCCTGGGGACTTTACGATATGCACGGCAACGTTTGGGAATGGTGCAGCGATTGGTTCAGTCCGTCGCCGTCAGAACATCAAACAGACCCGCAAGGACCGGAAAACAGTTATTCCAAAATCATTCGCGGCGGAAGTTGGGATTATCTCGCACTCCGCTGCCGGTCGGCTTATCGTAACAATTATATTCCGGCGTACAAACAAAACACCATTGGTTTACGTATCGCCCTTATCGAAAACCGTTGAACGTTCAGTTATTTCCAGGTATTCATACCGCCTTTGAGACTCGACATTGCAGCAGTGAAACCGGCGGCGGTCAATTCCCGAACGGCAGTTTCGCTGCGTACGCCGCTTTGACAGATAAAGATAATCGGCTTTGCCGGATTCAATTTGCTTTTTCGGGCTGCAATTTTTCCCAACGGAATGTTCACCGCCCCCGGTATCATTCCCGCTGCCGTTTCTTTCGGTTCACGGACATCTATCATCTGCAACGCCGCCGGTTCCTTTTTGAGGAGCCGCTTTAATCCGGCAGCAGTGATAAGCGGTACCGCTTGAGCAGCACAGAACGCCGCCGTCTCTTTCAATTTTTTTATCGTTGGTTTCGTGCCGCATACCGGACACATCGGGTCTTTCTGTAACGTTATTTCGCGGAACTTCATTTTCCACGCATCAAGAATAAGCAGCCGATTCGCTAGTGTTTCGCCTTTGCCGAGAATAATTTTAATCGTTTCGTTCGCCTGAATACAACCGATGATACCGGGCAATACATTAAGAATACCGCCTTCAGTACAGGTCATCACTTCGCCGGGCTTCGGCGGTTCAGGACACAAACAGCGCAGACACGGACCGCCTTTGTAATGAAAGACGCTTGCCTGTCCTTCAGTCCGCAGCACACCGCCGTACACATCCGGTTTGCCGAGAAGAACGCAGGCATCGTTTATCAGATACCGCACACCGAAGTTGTCCGTACCGTCAACGATAACATCGTAATCCTTGAAAATATCCAAGGCGTTAGAAGCGTTGAGACGGACGGCAAGCGGACGAACCTGAATATGCGGATTGAGGTCTTCGAGACGTTCTTTTGCCGATTCGACTTTTCGGCGTTTAATGCTGCGTGTGCTGTGAATAATTTGCCGCTGCAAATTATTTTCACTGACAACGTCGTCGTCAATGATGCCGAGTGTCCCGACACCGGCGGCAGCAAGATACATTGCTATCGGCGAACCAAGTCCGCCGCTGCCGACGCACAGGACTTTGCTGTTTTTGAGTTTGCGCTGTCCGCAGGGACCAATTTCGGGCAAAATCAAATGCCGGCTGTAACGGGACAACTCTGCGGGAGACAGTTTAGTCATCAGAAGTATTTCGGACGATAGAGTCAAGCAATGCTTTCGCACACGGTTAATATTAACGTCAATGTTTTCCCGACCAAAGTTTCATATCCGTGAAGAGCCGGCTGACCGATTCATGGCAGTGAATCCGGCGGATGGCTTCGCCCAAAAGCGGAGCAACACTCAATAACTTCAGGTTCGGCAGCAACTCCTCCGGCAGCGGTATTGTGTCCGTCAATGCAATGCTCTCAACCGGTGCATCCTTTAAGTTTGCAACCGCATTACCGCATAAAATTCCGTGCGTCGCTCCGATGTAAATTTTTTCAGCACCGTACCGCCGGACGACGTGCGCCGCTCCGCAAATCGAGCCAGCCGTACTAATCAGGTCGTCGAAAATAACCGCTATTTTTCCCTCAATCGGTCCTCCAATCAGATTTGCCTGTTCAACGCGGTTACCGTACCGCCGTTTATCAATAATCGCCAGCGAACCGCCGAGCGATTTAGAGTAGTGTGCCGCCCGCTTGATACTGCCTTCGTCTGGACTGACAACGAGTAATTGCTCTTCGGGAATTCCCTGAAAGCGGATGAAATTTTCAAATACAGGCGAAGCCGTCAGATGGTCAACCGGAATGTCAAAAAAACCTTGAATTTGGGCGGCGTGCAAATCCATTGTCAGGATTCTGTCCGCACCGGCTACGGGCAGTAAATTGGCAACGAGTTTTGCCGTAATCGGAACCCGCCCTTCATCTTTTCTGTCCTGCCGAGCATAACCGAAATAGGGAATAACCGCCGTAATCCGTTCTGCACTGGCACGTTTGAAACTCTCGATGAGGATAAGGAGTTCCATCAGATTGTCGTTGACGGGCGGACAGGTCGGCTGAATGATAAAAACGTCCTGCCCCCGGACATCTTGGTCGATTTTACACTGAATTTCGCCGTCAGGAAAGTTGCCGACACTTAATTGACCGAGCGGCATACCGAGATAGTCGCAAATCAATTTTGCCAGGCGGATATTGGCTCGTCCAGAAAAAACTTTCAGGTCGTTCATAGGTAACGTAAAATTAACGATGCCATTTTACACGTTTTCTCCTCCGATGCAATAGCGGCGAGGAGTTAGCGGTTAGCGGCGAGTTTCCGCTGTAAAAATTCCCCGCATTACTCGTCCCTCGCC
>JAITQJ010000356.1 GCA_031288955.1 Planctomycetaceae bacterium
GTAAGCAACCACACCAACAATTTATCCTAGAACTTCACGATGGTCGAAAGACCGCCGGAGAACTGATAATCTTTCGGGACATTGCCTTCGAAACCGTTATTGAACGCCGAAGCACCATCAACGACATCATAACGGATTTCCGAACGAATCGTCAGCCACTTGTTGGCATCGTATTTCCAACCAGCCGAAATGGTGTACCAGTCCGTATTTTCACCAATGCCTGCGTATGCGTCATCAGCAACACCGGTAATACTATAAGCCGGGTAACCGCCGCCGCGGACACTCGCTAAACGAAGACCGAACGACAATTTGTCGGTGTACTGATAAATCCATTCGTTGTTCAGACCCCATATCGTATCGGTGTTGCCCGGAACTCTTGTCTGAGAGTAACTCCAGTCCAAGACTGAACGCAAACGCTTCGTTTCCTGTGTCGTCAAAACCAACGAATTGACGAAGTAATCGTAACTATTGGCAGCATAGTGATTTTCGCCTTTTGCAAACGCATAGTGAAATGTACGTTTCTTGTTCGCCTTGACAATAACACCGCCGAGGAAAGCGTTGTCATCTTTGGTTTCACCGAACTGGTCGGGCTGTACCCAACCGCCATAGACGGACAACTTGTCGCTGACCGTGTAGGTGGCGTAAGCACCGCCTGCCGTTGCCGGTACAAATCCGTAGGTCGGAGCAAACGAATAGAAGAAACTATCCGTACTCTTAAACGGCTGTGAACCAAACGGAGCGTAGAACTTACCGACTTTCACGTTCAATTTTTTGTACGCTGCTTCAAAGTAAGCCTGCGCAAAGGCACTGTAGTAATCGCCGGTTCCCCAGCCTTCTACATCGTGTCCGTTTGCTCTTTCCAAGCCATTCGACTGCACAAAGCGGGCATCTGTTCCCCAGACGAAATCAACCGTTCCGCCGAGGTCCCAGCCGTGTGTTCCGTCAACGGATTTACCGGCGGACACGTATACTTGATTGACCTGATAACCGGTATTCTGCACGTTTTGCAGGAGTCCGGTGTTCGCACTGGCGTTATCGAAACCGTGGCGACCATTAGTAGCAGCATCATACGCGTTCCGTTGTCCGTGCGCATTTGCCCAGAAACCGGATTCGACGTGTCCATTGACAAACCATTTCCCTGTGGAACCGCAGGAAACCTGTTCACACGGGTCGCAGGCGGCTGCCTCATCGCAGGGATTGCACTGGTCAAAGAGACCAGCCTTAACTTCAGCCTGGGTAAATTGCAGGGCTAACACCGCCGCTGCTACACCGAGGCAACTCACAATCATCTTTCTCATAGGGTTCTCCTGTTAACTAGGATTAGGTGCAGCCCCCCGGCTGCGGTATTGTTAAGCCGTGAACAAAACACGGCTCTAAACACAAGGTATGTTCTACTACTCCGTTATTTCGGCATTTTTACGGGGTTTTGCAAGATAAATCCTCACCCCTTGTATTTAACTGCGTATTTTCCCCAAATTAACAGCACTTCGGCATTGACACATACCGGTAAAATCGTTAATGTTCGGATAATCTGCTCTAACTGTCCTCTAATGAACCATTTCCGCTGTTTGCCGCTTCTTTTGTTTGCTTTTGTTTGTGCTGTGTTATTTAATGGGCAGAATTCCAGACAACAGCCGGTAACGCCGGCTGAACCGCCGCGTCCCGCAGTCAAAAGGGGAACCGTTGCAGCCAAAGCGGCTGCGGATAAAGTGCCGGAGGCTGTGTCCGGTAATACCGGCACCGGTTCCTTGCCCCTTGTTTCTGCCGATAAAACAGTTCCGCAACTTTTTCTCACGCCGGAGAACATTCGCCTGCCGTCAACCGAAGACGGACGCAATCACACCGTTACATTGATGGGCGACCCCCGAAAAGGCGGTCTGTATGTTACCCGGACGGTTTTTCCGAAAGGCAGAAAAACACCGCCGCACACACATACCGACTCCAGAACGGTCGTTGTTTTGCAGGGGACGTATTATTATGGTGTCGGCAGCGAATTTAACGAGGAAAAAATGATAGCCCTTCCGCCGGGCAGTTTTTTTACGGAACCGGCAGGCGAACCGCATTACACTTGGGCGAAAGACCGTGAAGTAATGGTGCAAACAACCGCCGTCGGTCCGTCAGGAACGCAAATTGTCCCCGAACCGGAAAGTGAGGGGCGAGGGAAAATGAATAATGAATAATGAAGAATGAAGAATGAAGAATGAAAGAAAACGGATACTGCCGCTTCATTAGACTTGTTCGGTAACGTTAATTTAGAGTAAAAACCGGCGGCTGTGCCGGCGGCGCAGCCGCTGGCACGGTCGCCGGCGCAGCCGCCGGCTCTCGGCAGGGCAGCGTTTTTACGCTAAAAAAGTATAAATCACGAGAGCCGCCGGTTTTTTGATACATTTTTCGTACAAAACGGCTCACTACCGCTTCTTTAGCATTACTCTGCTGTCTGCAACCGATGCACCCTTGCCTTCGGCGTGCATTGAAAAACAGTCCAATCACCTGCTAAAAAAAATCCGTCCAAGCCGAACGTCATTCGCATTTACCCCGTATGAACCGGTAATTGCTGCTAAAAAGTCCGCCGTCATCCAGCCGTTTTTTAGCCGTTTCTATCGCTTGCCCGGATTGGTCGATGCCTATCCAGCATCGATTCAAATTGTTAGCGGCAACTAATGTTGTTCCTGAACCGCAAAAACAATCCAACACAATCGAATCAGCGTTAGACGATGTCCGCAAAATCAATTCCAGCATTTCGAGGTTTTTTTGTGTCGGATAATCGGGATGCTGCGGGTCTTTGAATTCCCATATATCCTGCATACGTTTTTGTTCATAATCATCAGCATAGATAATTTTCCGCGGTACACCGTTTGCCGACCATTCAATTAAACCTTGTGACTCTAACTCATCTAAAACAGAAGGAGCATACCGCCAATGTCTGCCCGCCGGCGGTTTTATCCCCTTCCATTCCTTGCCTGTTACTCCGTTGCGTGTTTCACCGGGAGCGTGCAGCGGGTTCGTCGTATAACGCCGTCCATTTGCATCAATTTTGCTGAACAATTTAGCAATTTCTGTTTCATTACGTTCGGCAAGCGGTTCATTCCAAACAAAATTTTCCGACTTTGTGTAAAACAAAATCAAATCTTTGAAATTACTGTAACCTTTCCGCTGAAAATTCTTGGGGTTGCATTTAATTCTTGTAATATCGTTACGAAAATTTTCGATACCAAAAACCTCATCCATCATCACCTTGACATAATGTCCGATTTTGTAATCGATATGCAGATACAGCGAACCGGAATCACTCAATAATTTTTTCAGGACGATTAAACGTTCACGAAGAAAATCTAAAAATTCTTTTCCTGTTTGGTTGTCGATGTATGCAATTTCATCATCTATTGAACTGCTGACCGTTGCCGAACGCGTTCCTTTGCGGAATGTATTACCCGTAGCAAACGGCGGGTCGATATAAACCAAATCAATTTTTCCGGCATAACCGCTGCCGCAAAGATATTTTAGAATTGTAAGGTTTTCACCGTGAATTAACAGATTTTCAGCCGTTTTTACCTTATCCGGTAAAACGACTTTATGCGCCGGTTCTGCGGCTGAATATCCGTTTTTCACATTAGAATATACTAACGAAGCCATCGGTTTTTTATATCTGGTGTAAAAATTCGCGTAACAATAAGCAACTCAAAATATTATAATTTTCTTTATGACTTTTCAAAAAAGAGAACATTTTGTTTCTTCCTGTAATGTACAATACGCCGTCGAGAATCGCTATTTTGACGGCTTTTGCCGTGTTATCCTGCAACAGGTTCTTGGCATATTCAAATTGAGCGTTTTGGTGACCGCCGAAATCAGTCAAAAATTTGGCTTCACCGATGATATACGTTTTTCGGACTCGTGCTAAAAAATCAAGCCCTTTTTCACCGCGATAATCTAATTTGCTTCGGGCAAAATCGGCAAGTATCGCATCTGAACCGATTAAAACAGCGTCATCTTTGGTTTGACGAAATTCATCTATGTTGAGTAACGGAAAACCGAGTTCTTTCTTTTCCAGCCAACGCCGAAATAACGGACCAATTTGACGATTTGTCTCTTTGGGTTCAGAGCATTTTTCCCATATTTTGTCAAGCCCCATTTCACGAAGTTGCGCACAAAGGCGGTCAATCGTTTTTGGATTGCGTACAATGGACGTTGCATCTTTTTTCAGATAGGCAACATACGAATCTTTGATAGGAAACAGTTTTAATTTTAGGAGGGTTTTGATAATGTCGCCGTTGCAGCCATTTGCAAATGCCTTTTCAAATTGTTTCCATTTGTCTTGGTCAATCTCACGGATTTTTTCCGGCACAATCGAATAGACACGAAATAACTCATCCAAGTAGTTCCGTTGATTTGCAAAGGTTATGCTTAATTCAGTCCAGTGATTCATCATTATATTGTAATATCACCGCTCCCCGGCGGCTTGCGCCGCCGGTTTTTTGATACATTTTTCGTGCAAAACGGCTCACTACCGCTTCTTCAGCATTACTCTGCTGTCTGCTACCGATGCGCCCTTGCCTTCGGCGTGAACTATCAACGGGTTAATGTCGAACTCCGCTATTTCAGGATGATTCACCACCATTGCCGATGTCCGCAAAACCACGTCCAC
>JAITQJ010000360.1 GCA_031288955.1 Planctomycetaceae bacterium
ATTTCGACGGCTCGTCTGGCTTCGCCTCTGGCTTCGCCTTCCGCTCTGCCTCTGATGAGTCCTTGTTCGAGACCTCGTTCGAGTCCTATCCGGGTTGCATTTTTAATCGAGGCGGAAATATCCATACGCAGCATTTCCCGCTTCTCTGCTAACATTCGTGTCCGCTCATCGGCAGATAACTTTTTCAAGATTCCCACCGCCTTGCCAATCATCGGATTATTCGACGCTAACATTTCCAGTTCCTCCTCTTTCTTCGTCTTGAAAAATTGCAGCCAATCGTAAAGTTTCGACTTGTCTTTTCTTTTTGGTAACTTCGGTAGTTCCAATGTATTTACTTCAAGCAAGTCGGAAAACTCCGACTCGTGCTTTCGGTCATACAAGCGGAAAACGTGATGATATGCCGGACTCTTTGGAATCAACTCGAAGTCTGTTATCACGACGCTGATGACCCGCTTGATGACAGCATAATCCTCTCCTTCGCCAATCTGTTCCGTTATCATTTTGGCGAGGTAAAATATCAGCCGCTCACGCATCGGTGCTGTCGGTGCAACTTGAATTTCTACGTCAATCACCTTGCCGGTCTTTGTGTGAATCTTTACGTCGAGTATGCCGAGTTTATCGTCCAGCAAGTCGGCTTTCAGGTGCGGGTCAACGACGGTAATCTTTTTGTACTCTTCGGCGGGCAACTCAAGTACCGCCTGCAAAAATGCCGACAACACGTCCGCATTCCGCTGGTCGCCGAAAATTAACTTGAATACAATATCGGACTTCGGCGAGAGCAGCATACTGACGGTTAAAGTTTTGCGGTTCAATTTAGGAGCATTTTATCATAAAACCGGCGGGATAACTACCCCGCTCGTTAACCGTAAACGGCTGTCTTTTGACTTCATCATTCCTCTGCGGTATAATGAGACGGTGTTCACGTTTCATTGGTCGGAATTGCTTGTCATTGCTGTCGGCGGAATCCTTATGCTGATTTCTGTTGCGGTGCTGATGTTGCGCCGCCGGAACGAGATTTTGCAGGAATACCTTACGCCGGAGGAGCCGGAACTCGAAGACTCTTTTTTCCGTACTTCCAACGAACCAGCGGAAACGGAAGAACCCGAACCAGAGACGGTCGGTGAAGAGTCCCTGTCTCCCGAACCGGAACAACCCCCCGAAGTCCAATGGGGAGGGGAAAATTAGAAATGCGTATCCTTTTAACGAATGATGACGGGATTTATGCTCCCGGTTTGGCAGCGATGGAACGGGCTTTGCGGCGGCTCGGCGATGTCTATGTCGTCGCCCCGTCACGGGAACAAAGCGGCGTGGCACACTCGATAACGTTTCTTACGCCGCTGCTTGCCAAACGGGTTTTCGTTGACGATAAACCTTGGGGCTGGACGGTTGACGGCAGTCCAGCCGATTGCGTTAAACTCGGTGTTTCAACGATACTGTCCGACAGACCCGATTTAATTGTCAGCGGAATAAACGGAGGACTCAATGCCGGTATCAATGTTCTTTACTCCGGTACCGTTGCCGCTGCCGTCGAAGGGGCTTTTTACGGTATCGTCAGCGTTGCCGTTTCGCTGGAATACAGTGAGAATTCGCCTTTTGACAGAGCCTCCGATTTGGCGGCAGGCGTGATTGAAAAGATTTTACAAAACGATAAATCGCCCCGGCTTTACAACCTGAATCTGCCGCTGCGAGCCGTTGAAAGCACGAAGCCGGAAGTCTGTGTTGTGCCGATGGACGTTTCGCAGTATTGGGAGACTTTTGAGAAAAGGACTGACCCGATGGGGCGTTCGTATTATTGGTTGACCGGCAGACCTGACCCGCGGCAGCCAAATCCGGTTCCGTCAAATTGCCTGACGGATATGACGGCATTGGAGCGGGGCTTGATAACGTTAACGCCGCTGAATTATAACTTGACGGACAACGAACGGCTGCCCGTGCTGGGTACCTGGGACTTAACGCCGAGTATTCCAAACGGACGTTCCGCCAAGGCGTTGGAACATACTGGTCCGAAGGTACGAGTTAGCCGGTAAAGGCTGCGTGCCGAATTTCATTTTCGTTAAAACCGGCGTGTTTGTGAGATGTCCATTCTTCAACGTCTTGTCAAAGGCAGGTTTTCCGGTACAATTCTACAATGAAAGAAACACGAAACGACCTGCGCAATATCGCTATCATCGCTCACGTTGACCACGGAAAAACAACTCTCGTGGACTGTATGCTCCGCCAAAGCGGACAATTTCGCGACGCTCAACTAACCGGTCAGCAAATCCTCGATTCCAATGACCTCGAACGTGAACGCGGTATCACCATTCTCGCCAAAAATATCGCGATTCCGTACAAAGGCGTTAAAATCAATATCATCGATACGCCCGGACACGCCGATTTCGGCGGAGAAGTCGAACGCGTTCTCCGTATGGCAGACGGCTGTCTCGTTCTCGTGGACGCTGCCGAAGGTCCAATGCCGCAAACCCGGTTCGTTCTCGGTAAAGCCCTTGAAGTCGGTCTCGAACCGATTGTCGTCGTCAATAAAATTGACCGGAAAGATGCCCGACCGCACGAAGTCGTTAACGAAATGTTCGACCTCTTTCTGCAACTCGGTGCCAGCGATGAAGCCGCCGACTTCCCGTATATGTTTGCCAGTACAAAAGAAGGATTTGCCGTAAAAGACCCAAAAGAGGCGGAGGAGCCAGCGGTCGCCGCTTCCGGGGCTTTGAATATCCTTCCGCTGATGGACTTGATTCTCGAAAAGATTCCTGCGCCGGTTGTTGAACTTGATTTGCCGCTGCAAATGCTTGTAACCACGATTGCGTGGTCAGAGTTCGTCGGCAGAATCGCCGTCGGCAAAGTCAATGCCGGTACGATACGCAAAGGAATGAATATCGTGATGATGCAGAAAGACGGTAAGCAAACGCCCGGCAAGGTTGCTCAACTTTATACGTTCGACAATCTCGGACGTACCGAAGTTCACGAAGTAGATGCCGGCGACATCGTTGCCGTTGTCGGACTCACGGACATTGAAATCGGCGATACCGTTTGTTCGCCGTCCAATCCCGCCGCACTGCCGAGAATACACGTGGACGAACCGACGCTGCGGATGACATTCGGCATAAACAATTCACCGCTCGGAGGCAGGGAGGGCAAATTCGTAACAAGCAGGCATTTACGGGACAGACTGGTGCGGGAGTTGGAAAAAAACGTTGCACTGCGGGTTGAGCCGATAGACGGAACCGAGCAGTATTCGGTATCGGGACGGGGCGTGCTGCATTTGTCGGTGTTGATAGAAACAATGCGGCGCGAAGGCTACGAGTTGTCTATCGGCAAGCCGGAGGTTATTTTTCGCAGTAATAACGGCGTGATTGAAGAACCGTTTGAATTGCTGGTGATTGAAGTTCCCGAAACCCAGACGGGACCGGTCATCGAAATGACATCAGCGAGACGGGGCATTTTACAGGAAATGAATAACCGTAACGATATTGTGATAATGAAATTTTCGATACCGGCGCGGGGACTCATTGGTTTGCGTACCCGAATGTTGATGGCAACACAGGGGAATGCGGTCATCACTCACCGTTTTGAAGGCTATAAACCGAAAGAGGATTCGATACCGGCAAGACCGAACGGCGTGCTGGTATCAATGGTACCGGGCAGGGCAAATTCTTATGCGCTGGATTCGCTGCAAGCCCGAAGCGAGCCGTTTGTTGAACCGGGCGAGACGGTCTATGAGGGAATGATAGTCGGCGAAAATGCCCGGAACGAGGATATGGATGTAAATCCGACAAAAGAGAAAAAGTTAACAAATATGCGTGCGTCGGGCAGCGATAAGAACATTATTTTGAAACCGGCGCGAAAGTTCACACTGGAAGAAGCGTTGGAGTTCATCGAAGCGGACGAGTTAGTCGAAGTTACGCCGTCAATGATTCGTCTGCGTAAAACGGTCCTCAAAGAAGTCGATAGACGTAAATTGAACCGGGCAAAAAACAGCGGTTAGAAAATTTATTAGATGTTTCGCCGCTTTGCCGGTTCATCGCCGATTCGACCGTGGTAGCGGTGACACAAGGCAACGGCTAACGCATCGGCGACATCCGGCGGGTCAGGATAGGTACTCAAACCTAATTCCAATTTTACCGCCCGCTGAACCTGGTCTTTCGTTGCCCGTCCGCTGCCTGTTAGAATTTTTTTTATCTTCGTCGCCGCATAAGAAGAAACTTCAATGCCCGATTGAGCGGCTGCAAGACAGATGCAGCCGCGGGCGTGTCCCATTAAAATCGCTGTCGTCGGGCGGTCATAATGGGTGTAGAGTTGCTCCACCGCCAGCACTTCGGGATGAAAAGCCTCAATGACTTCCCTGATGCCGTCGTAAATTTCTTTGACTTTTTGCGCAAGTCCCCCGCTTCGGCTTCGGACAACGCCCGCTTCGAGTAAGCGCACCTTCCCCGCCGCAAAATCAATCACGCCGTAGCCCGTCGTGTTCAAACCGGGGTCAACACCGAGTATTGTTTTCAAAGGAGCGGACGTAAACTCTTCCCGAACGGAAAAAGTTGCCTTTATTTAAGGCATTGTCTTATTTCGTTCTTCCTTTGTCAACGGATACTCTGTCAACGGGACGTTACGACCGGCTGCTCTGGCTAGCATATTGGCAGGCAACACAAACCACCGTACCGCCTTGCCCTGTCTGTTGACTGCTGCTGCGTGCCGAACTGCTTGAGCCGCCGTTGCCGCAAGTCGGGCAGTAAGCACTGGACGCAGAGCCTCTATTGCTGCTTGTGTTTCCGCCGCCGCAAGTCGGGCAATATGCGCTCGCTGACGCAGACGCTCTATTGCTGCCTGCACTTGAGCCGCCGCCGCAAGTCGGACAGTAAGCACTGGACGCACTGCCAGATCTTGCTGCGGCACTGGGAACACTGACGCGGCTGCCAGCACTGGCTGCGGAACCTAACCGCGAACCTTGACTTGCTGAATAACTTCCGTATGACGACAATCCAATAGCACTCATTTTATATTCCTTATGTTAGAATACGTTTCTGATTGCTGTATTATGCAGTAAACTTTTTTACGGTGCCGGAAAGAAAAGCGAAAAAAGAGAAAAGAAACGTAAAATCCCGTCAAGATTTGCGGATTACAACGATTTTGAGTTGCAGCAGCAACATTTTTTGCTGTTAGTGAAACACATCGGCGTTGAGTGAATACGGTGTTTGACCGGGTTCGGGATGTTCGTTGACCACTAACATTCCGCCGACCCGTACCGGACTGGTTTTATATTCTGTTGCCAATTCTTCGCGCATCGTTACCTCGACCATTTCTGACGGATTGCGTGTTGCCGCCCCGAATTTGCTCTGTTCAATTGACGGCACGAGCATAAAATTGGTGATTTCCGTCCGCTGCCGTGTTGGAAACATATAACCTTCGATAAAGACCGGCGTACCCGACATTTCGCCGGTTTGCGGATTGGTACGGAAAGCCAATTTCAACGCTTCTTCGGGAATTTGCCCCGTGAGCGGGTCAGCCGCCAGGTCGGCAAAGGTTATCAGAACATAGCCCGGCGGTATTTGAGACGCACTGACATAAAACTGGTATGTCAAGCCGGTAACGGCGCAGATGACGGACAGGGCAACGCCTGCCGAGGCGAAACCGAGTCCGCCGAGTTCTTTGGAAGCGTGCAGAATTTTACGGATTGCCAGTGTGCCGAGAATGATGCCGAGCAGGGGAAAGATAACAAACAGCCCGCTGATGAACGTTAACAGCGACAGAACGCCGAGAATCAGTGAACCGACGGACTCTGCCGTCAATGACCGGTAATCGGTCAATTCTTCGGGCAAAACCTCATCGTGGTCTTGATAATAACCTTTGAGAGCATCGTCAAATTCGCCCCGCCGCCGATTGTTTTCAGACATCGCTTTGTTTCATCATATCACCGCTTCGCTATTTTAACTGTTTCGGCGGTAATTGCAATCAATTCCAGATAGGCACGCGAAAAGATTCCGCATCTTCTGCGGCAAAAAGAACCAACCGGTATGTTGCCGAGCGTTGTCTCGTTATTGTTTCCTGTATTCCGGCAGCCACGGCGTTTTGCCGTCCTTTTCCCGCAGGAAATGAGCATCGACCGATTGAAGCAAACGCAATGCTCCGCCGCGAACAACGCAAACCCTACGGAATGGATGGTTGATAGCGGCGTTAAGATAATAAACTTGTTCGGTAACTACATCAGACCTGTTCCGTTAACTCTCTGTTGAGTATCGCACAGACAATTTTTGCGGAGCGGTCTGACATTGAACGTTGAAATAAAAAGCCTTACGCAAAATTCTATTTTTTTTTTTTTTCGCCTGTCAAGTTCCCCTCACCAAAATACTCCTACAATTTTCTGTAAGCCCGCCATTTTAAGCGTAAAAAAGAAATGATAGCATCCGCCGCGCAAGCCGAATAAAAAAAGAGGGAACGGCAAGAAGCGGGCGCAAGGGGCAAAGCCGTTGCAGTCCTTCTATAATTTGAGCATTACAGACGAGTTGACACGATGATTAAAATCGTATATCATCGCCCTCATCGTTTTCTAGAAATTATTCCGCAGCCGTCTTATGTTTCGTTCCGCCAGTTTTCAACTATACAATGCAGATTGTCGGCAAGAGATAAAAAATCTCGCTCCGAATTCGATTGATTTTATCGTTACCGACCCGCCATATTTTATTGACGGAATGGATAATCACTGGGACGACCAAAAACTAAAAAAGAAATCAGCAAAATCGGGCGTAATCGGCGGGCTGCCTGTCGGAATGAAGTTCGACCGTTCTCAAGGTGAATGTCTGCAAAAATTTCTCGAACCGCTTTGCAATGAATTCTATCGGGTATTAAAGCCCGGCGGATTTTGTGTTGTGTTTTCGCAAGGTCGGCTTTATCACCGAACCGCTATGTCCCTCGACCTGGCGGGATTTGAAATTCGCGACTTACTCGCTTGGAAATACGAAGGACAAGCAAAGGCGTTTTCACAAACCCATTTTATCAAGAAGGATAAAAATCTTTCAGAAAAAGAAAAACAGCAACTTATCGAAGAACTTGACGGAATGAAAACGCCGCAATTAAAACCGCAAATCGAACCGATGACGCTGGGACAAAAACCCAAAGAAGGAACTTTTGTGGAGAATTGGCAAAAATATCAAGTCGGGTTAGTTGACACGAAAGAAACGCTGAACGGTATGTTTCCCGGAACATTGATGGACGTTCCCAAAAGTGTTCGGCAGCGTGAAACAGACGCAAAGATTGAGCATCTGACAGTTAAGCCGGTTTTGCTGATTTCACACTTGATTAAACTGTTCACCCGGAAGGGACAAATCGTATTAGACCCGTTCACGGGCAGCGGTTCGCACGGCGTAGCAGCATTGCAGAACAATCGCCGTTTTATCGGTTTTGAGATAGAAAAAAGATATTATGATATTGCCGATGAGCGATTAAACAAACAGTTGCACGCTAATAAAATTCAGCAGACACAACGAGTAATGCTGCGGTTACCTGCACAAAAGCCGTTTGAAAAAAACAAAAATCACCAGATTGATTTTACCTGACGCATTTTTCAAAAAAGCGGTTTTTGTGATATAATGAAGGAGTCAAAAGAAAAAATTGAAGCCGATATGCACAACCGCATCACTGAAACATTTTATCGCACAAAAAAAGAGAACAGAGCGGCACTCGTCGGCTACATTACCGCAGGCGACCCCGACGAAGAACGTTCTTTTGAAATTCTCGATGCTGCCTGCGGTGCTGGACTCGATTTGCTGGAGTTGGGGATTCCGTTTTCCGACCCGACCGCAGACGGACCAGTCATTCAGCGGGCGGCAAGCCGGGCAATCCGGGCTGGAATGACGCTTGAAAAGGGAATCGGTCTGGTACGGAGACTCCGCAAACGCTATGAGATTCCAATCATCTTGTTTACGTATTACAATCCGGTTATCGCTTATGGTGCAGAACGGTTGATTGCTGATGCCGTTGATACCGGAATCGACGGTGCCTTGGTCGTTGACCTGCCGAGTGAAAATGCCGATGAAATGATGCGTTATAAAAATGCTGCAATGCCGTTTTCGTTCATTCGCCTGATTGCCCCGACAACGGATACACAGCGGCAGAAGACGATTCTTTCGCAAGCCGAAGGATTTGTGTACGTTGTTTCCCGCCGCGGCGTTACCGGTTCGGGCAGTATTGATTGGAACGTTTTATCCGGCGAAATTCAGGAATTACGGAAACGAACGCCGGTTCCGCTGTGCATCGGATTTGGAATTGCCTCGCCGGAAGATGTCCGTTCTGCGGCGAAAATAGCGGACGGAGTCATCGTCGGCAGTGCTATTCAACGGCTGGTCGAAACGCAGTTGCAAACGGCAGCACAAGACGTTGCAGACTTTGTGCGTCAACTTCGGCAAAACACGGCAAGATGAGCGGTGTACTGCAAGCCGTCAAATCAATGTCAATACCCGTTCATCGTCAAGTGAATCGGCAATCAGTTTGGCGGCGGCAAAGTTTCCGTGTACGTTATGCTGTGCCAGAATGATTACGCCGAACGCACCGGCTGCCGCTGCTGCTTCACAACCGGCTTCACTGTCTTCAAGAACAATCATTTCGGAGGGGGTAATGCCGAAACGTTCGGCGGCTTTGAGATAAATTTCGGGACTCGGTTTTCCCTGCGTAATGTCTTCGGCGGTCAAAATAAAATCAAAACGTTCGGCTAAGTTTTTCCGTTTTAAGACTTCGGAGACAACGCGGACGGCACTGCTTGTACAAATTCCTTTTGGAATATGTCTGCCTTCCAAATACTGTAAAAGCGTTTCCAAGCCGGGCATCGTTGAAAAACCGTCATCAAGAAATTGCAGAAACAAATCTTCGGATTCCCGCTGCAATTCCTGCCACGTTTCGGGAAAGTTAAACGTTGCTTTGAAAAGTTCAAAACAGGCTTGCGGCGGTCGTCCCATTACTGCCCGGCAAAGTTCATCGGTATAAACCTCGCCCCGTTTTGTCAGCAGAGCAGAGGCGGCTTTCCAATATGTGTCTTCCGTATCGAACATCAGACCGTCCATATCAAAAGCAACCGCCCGGAAGATATTGTTGTGCATTAGTGTTTGTTTAGAGGAATCTTTGTAACGTTTTATTTGTTGTGTTTTTAACCGCACAGGCGCAGCGGACGCAAAGTTTTTATGTTTCTTTATTTTTTAATCGTTGTCCGCTTTACTTTTCCGTTGAGGTTGAGCGTGAAAACTTCGAGTCCCTCAATTCCTTCGTTGTCGATAACCTTGACGGCAATGCAGTGCGAGCCGGATTTGAACTTGTAACGCACCCTGCCCTCCGTTTCCCGCAGCACGTCCGGCTTGAACGTCTTTCCATTATATGAAAAATCCCACGAGTAAAA
>JAITQJ010000303.1 GCA_031288955.1 Planctomycetaceae bacterium
CTAGAGAGGTCGGTTTTGCAACTTTTCGTTGCGGTAAAAGTGTTGCGAACATAGCAGTTCTCCTTTCGAAATGAGTGTTACATAGAGGCGGAATACCTCCATTGTTATTAAGCGTAACGTGTCAACTAACAAATGTCAATAGGGATATTTTGAGAATTTTTATTTTTTTTTTTATTTTTATCAATTTTGCCAATTTTTGCAAAATTTCCCCCTATTTACTCACCAATCCCTAATCCTTCTCCTCCTTTTTTGCTTTTGCGGACAAAACTATTACTGTAGGACAAGTCTATTCTATTCTGCACTTTTCCAATGTGCTGCCGCGGCGGTAAATGCGCGGATGTTTTCCGGCGGAGTTTCGGCGGGTAATGCACAACCGCTGCCGGGAACAATGTCTTTACCTTGAAAAAGATTTAACAATGCAGACGTTTCCGAGCGGACTGTTTCCGCCGTGCCGTTGCAAAAAACGCCCGACGGGTCAATGACACCGAAGACAACTGCCCTGCCCTGCATTAAACCTTTTACTTTCGCAATGTCTGTTTTGTAATCAATTTCAACACCGGCAAAACCGATTTCCGACCAAGGTTCAAGAATCGCATCCGTTTTGCCGCAGATATGGCAGACCGTTTGAATACCGTCTTTGCGCAAATCTTCTGCCAAACGTTTCTGGAATGGAGCGGCAAACTTGCGGTACATTTTCGGACTAATTAAGTCTGGACTTGCCATACTATCGCCGAAACTCGTTATGTCTGCACCGGCATCTTTTACAAGACGATGAAACGCCAAGTGTACGTCATAACAGCGGTCAATCAACCGCAAAATCGGCTCTTCCCGTTTTTTATCCGTCAAAGCAGTCATCATATTTGTTAAACCGAAAACGGCGGCAGCCAAACTGAACGGACCTTGGTCGGCATTGCCCCTGATAAATAATTCACCGCCGACTTGCGAACGGATTAGCCGGATAGCGTCAAGATAAATGCGGATACGGCTGTCCCGATTGAGTTTATCTGCCGTGATACTGTCGATAACTTCGTCCAGACGTTCGGAAACCGGTTTGATGACTTTGGCGGGCAAATCTTCTTCTTCGTGAATCCCGGCTCCCAAAGCGTGTGCTTCAAGCGTTGTATCGGCATCGGTTAATATCGCATCGAGGCTGTATTTTCGCGACGTTTCAACGAAAACGCGGCACATTGTTTCCGGCGAGGAGCGGAACTGCTGCTGTGTTAAACCGCAGTCCCGAACGGCAAACATAAAGTTATGCAGCATTACCGGTATTCTGTCGGGCGGTTGCTTGCGGAGGACACAATTTATCCGTTCATAGCCAGTCATTGTATTCATTTTGGGTATTGTACCGCTTGAAGTAGAGAACTGCAAATACCGTCTTGGAGAAAGACAAAACAATACAAAAATGATTCTGTCTTTTTCGTGGTTAAAAAAGCGGGAAACATTGCGGCGAATTAGGCAAGCGAGGCGATTTGTAATGATTAAACCCGTTTGAAACACTTTTTACTTTTAACCGTTCCGATAATACGAACGGGGATACGTTACGAAAAAACGCATTATAACGAAAATACTATGGGACTCGGACTTGAATCGGCAATTCACACAGCACATACGGGAATGAAAGCGGCTGAAAAATCGCTCAACGTTTCCGGTACGAACCTTTCCAATGCCAATACCATCGGCTATAAAGCCGAAAGAGCGGACTTTGCCGACTTCCTCTATTACACATACCGGCTCGGAACAACGCCCGGCACAGGTTATTCTGCCGGTACAAATCCGCTGCAAATCGGTATGGGCGTTTCATTTGCCGGTACAACGACCGATTTTTCGCAAGGTTCGTTCAAAGAAGGAATGACCAATTCCGATGTCGCTATCAACGGTAACGGCTTTTTAATCACGCATCGTGAAGGCAGCACGCAGCAATACTATACCCGCAACGGTGCGCTGAAAGTCAACGAAAACTTCGATTTAGTAACCAATACCGGTCTGTATGTTCTGGGCTACGGAATCAACGATAAATATGAGATTCAGCAGAACGAATTGACCAACCTGAAAATTCCAATCGGCGAGATGCACCTTGCCGCCGAAACGCAGCACGTGAAAATTGAAGGTATTGTCGATGCAATCGGCGACAGCGGAACACAGGGGACGGTTTTGCAGACCGCCCCGATGACCGACTTATCAAAAGGACAGCCGGAAGTTCTTGCCGCACCGACAGTTACAAAAACAGCAGGTGCCGTTGAGCCGGGCAGTTATCAGTATTACCTTACATATACTGATGCGGCGGGCAACGAAAGCGTACCGGCGGCATTAGGCGAGGTCAATATCAACGATGAATCGCAAGATGTTGCGTTTAGCAATCTGCCGACCGATACGACCGGCAACTGGACGGGACGCAAAATTTACCGGAGTTCGACGACCGACCCGACGAATGTTCGTCTTGCCGGTGAAATAGGTAATATGGATGCCGCAGCAGTTTTTACCGACAACGTAACCAATGCACAACTGGCGGAAAATCCGGTGGTTAGTTTTGCCGGTCGCGGCGAAACATTAGTCAATCGGGATACGAAACTCGTTAATGTCGGCAAGTTCGGGGAAAGCGGTTTTGCGAACGTGTTTGAAGTTGGCGCGTTGACTTTGACACCGCAGAAAGGCAATCAGGAATTACGGGCGGCAACGCTGGAAATAACGGCAGACACAACGGTCGGGCAGTATCTTGATTTCCTGAATGAAGCGTATGGTATCCGCAGTGCTGCCGCCGGTGTTCCGGCAGACCAAGGGACGATTGGACAAACGATTAACGGCGGTAATCAAGGGGCGGCAGTCATTGACGGAGTGTTTTATTTTCTCGGTAACAGCGGCACGGAAAATACGCTGCACTTCGATGCAGACGATATGAACCTGACAACGCCTACGGAACCGTATCCGAAACACATTGACCTGGGCTGGGGACAAGTTGCCGGTCAAAAACAAGATTCCGCCGGTTCAAGCGTTTCGACAGATTTACAAGTATATGATTCGCTCGGCACGCCGATAAATGTCCGAATGACGCTTGTTTTAGAGTCGAAGAGCAACACGGAAACGGTGTACCGCTGGTATGCAGATTCGGCACAAAATCAGCCGGAAGGCGGCAGTGCGATTGCGACGGGAACAGGCTTGATACGTTTCGACCAGAACGGACGTTTGATTGGGGCATCGAATGCCACCGTAGAGGTACAGCGGACGCAAGTTGCGGCAGTCAGTCCGCTGGATTTCAACTTTGAGGTGAACTTTGATTCGCTGATGGCATTGGCAACGAATTCGCCGGATGTAATGCAGACGGAACAGGACGGGGCGGCGGCGGGAACGCTTTACGATTTCAGTATCGAAGCGGACGGCACGATACTGGGGCGTTTTACGAGCGGAGAACAGCGGGCATTGGGGCAGATACCGCTGGCGACTTTCCGTAACAATGAAGGCTTATACAAGGCGGGAGACAGTTTGTATTTGGCGGGAACGAACAGCGGCGATGCGAAGATTAACATTGCCGGCAAGGACGGTGTCGGTGTGTTCAAGAGCAACGCATTGGAGTTGTCGAATACGGATATGGGAACGGAAATGATAGATATGATTCTTTCCTCGGCAATGTACAGAGCGAATGCAAAAGTGATGACGACTTCCAACGAGATGTACGATGCCTTATTGAGGATTACTTAAGAGACTACTTATAAAATTGCGAAGCCGCGAAGGACTCAAAGAAGAGAGACAGAACGTTGCGTTCTTCGCGGTAAAAAAGTATAAAATTACAATAGTTCTTGGTATCCTTTTGAAAACAATGCAACTGTCAATCGTTATTCCCGTTTTTAATGAAGCCGAAAGTTTGCGGCAACTGCACAGCGAAATTGCGAACGTTGCGGCAGAGAATCACTACGACCTCGAAATTATTTTTGTCGATGACGGTTCCAGCGATGACGGTTGGCGTGTCATCACACAGATTGCCGAAGGCGATGAGCGGGTCAAAGCCGTCCGGTTCCGGCGCAATTTCGGCAAAGCCGCCGCACTGCAAGCCGGTTTCAATGCGGCGAACGGCGAATTCATTTTGACGATGGATGCGGATTTGCAGGACAATCCCCGTGAAATACCGGATTTTCTGCGGCTAATGGATACCGGTCTTGTTGTTGTCAGCGGTTGGAAAAAATTGCGGCACGACCCGATACACAAGGTTTTTCCGTCCCGCTGTTTCAATGAGATGGTCAGTTGGTTAACCGGCGTGAAACTGCACGACCATAATTGCGGTATGAAGTGTTACCGCCGGGAAATTTTCGACAACGTGAAACTGTACGGCGAGATGCACCGCTTCATTCCTGTTTTGGCTGCGGCGAAAGGTTTCAAAACCGGCGAAAAAGTTGTCGAACACCGGGCGCGGCAATTCGGTCATTCCAAATACGGATTCAGCCGGTTCGTGAAAGGCTTTTTGGATTTGCTGACGGTTTGGTTTTTGACACGATACAGTCAGCGTCCGCTGCACTTGTTCGGAACGGTTGGATTGATTGGCGGGGCTGCTGCAATGTTGTTAATTATAATCAGTTTAATACCAATACTTTGTTCGTACCGTTCTCCCATCGTTATTCCCTGCGCTGTTCTCGGCACTTGCCTGTCTGCTTTGACGCTTGCGGCTTTTTTTATCTCTTTTGGCTTATCGGCAGAGTTGTCGGTCTATCAGTTCAACCGTAATGATGCGTATTATGCCGTCAAGGAAACGCTTCATCTTGATAAACAGCGGCAAACCGTTAATAATGGGTAGTGAGATGGTTATTGCAGGCATTGAGCGGGCGTGGCGGAATTGGCAGACGCGCCGGATTTAGGATCCGGTGCCGCAAGGCTTGGAGGTTCAAGTCCTCTCGCCCGTAAAACAGTAATGTCAGCGGTGATAATTTCGGCTCCTGCGGCTTTTTTGTGTTATATTTTCAGATATGTTATAATGTGGCAGTATATCGTCTCCATTGGATACCCCTTACGGATTATGCCTTA
Organism: Planctomycetaceae bacterium; assembly: GCA_031288955.1. Lineage (GTDB taxonomy): Bacteria > Planctomycetota > Planctomycetia > Pirellulales > Thermoguttaceae > WRKP01. The sequence continues at coordinate 5,011 of JAITQJ010000303.1, forward strand.
TACTCCTGAACCTGCCGCTTCGTCTTGGTTTCGTTGGAAAAGTTTCCTCGACGTTCCGTTGGCTTTATTGCTTGTAATACCGGCGTTGCCTCTCGTGCTGCTTGCGGTTGTTGTTGTGAAACTGACATCTAAAGGTCCCGGCATTTACAAACAGGTACGCTGCGGTCTCGACGGCAAAGTCTTTACGATTTATAAAATCCGCTCAATGCGGGCAAATGCCGAAGCGGCAACCGGTGCCGTTTGGTGTGCCAGAAAAGACAATCGTATTACGGCGGTCGGCAAAATTATCAGAGCAACGCATATCGACGAATTGCCGCAACTGTACAACGTTCTCTGCGGCGAAATGTCGCTTGTCGGACCGCGTCCTGAACGACCGGAGTTTGTCGGCGAACTGGAACTGCGTATTGATGGTTATGCGTACCGCTTGAATGTGAAGCCCGGTATAACGGGCTTGGCGCAGTTAAACCAGGCTTCCGACGTTGATTTGCGTGATGTCCGCCGTAAGTTAGTGTATGATTTTGATTACATAGAACACGCTTCGCCGCTGCTGGACTTGCGTTTGATTTTCTGCACCTCGCTTAAAGTGCTGAAGATGTGTAATCCGTTGATGTTGTCGCTTTTCGGCTTGCGGCGCACAGCAGACGTTGTGTCTTGGGCTTCGGCAGACAGCACCAGTACATACTCGGTACACAAAGATGAAGAACGTTTATCAAAGATATTCCTGAAACAAACGGCAACGTGATTTATTCCTTCCCAAAAATCATTGCGCCAACTACGGCGGCTTCGTTTA
>JAITQJ010000304.1 GCA_031288955.1 Planctomycetaceae bacterium
TAGTGCTGAAAAATCTGCCCTATGTTTTTGCTGATTTTAACTCCCGGCTCCTTCTTGACGATAAGAATATCCATTTGGAGCGGTTCGGAAGTCAGTTGGTACTCCGCCGTAAACTCCAAAAAGTCCCGATATTCTTCGAGTTCCATTTGGATTGCCTCGACAAATGCCGGATGCCAAGCAATACGTTCCATTGAGGATATGACCCTTTTTGTTTCCTGCCGTTTTCTAGCCCGAACCGACCTTTGTCCCATAATTCTACTCCGCTCCTTCACGTTTGACAAGACGCTTTTTCCGGGGCAGTGCCGGTTCCTGATGCGGACGTATGCCGCTGCCGAGGTCATTGACGGGAACGCCGCACGCCGCAGAATCGTCCGCCGGCTCCCGCTCTTTCATATTTTGCGTCCAGTTGCGCAGCAGTACCGGCAGGATTATCAATGACGTGAACAAACAGCACGCCGCCCCGATGACAAATACTCTGCCGAGACTCTGCAAGCCACGATGCGACGCTATCATCATACTGCCGAAACCAATCATCGTCGTCAACGTTGTGATAACAACCGCCGATGCTGTCGATGACGATAATTCGTAACATTTCTTCTTTCTGTTACGGAAATCGTGAATCAAATACACCCCGTTGTCAATGCCGATACCCAATATCAGCGGCAGAACAATCATATTCGCCGGATTCAGCGGCAAATTCAGCCAGCCGATAGTCCCGAACATCATCGTCATACCGAGTACCGTCGGAACCAACGCCGCCAATGATGCCCAAATACTGCGGAAGTCCAGCAGAAGCAGAACAAATATCACGCCGAAAGCATAACACGCCGCCGTAATAAATCCCTGACGCATTTGCAGCGACGACTCATACGTCTGCAACGGACTGCCCGTCGCCTTCGGGTCAATGTCCCGCACAGAACTCACAAAACGCTCAAGTTGCTCCATATCCCAAATGTTTGCCGTCGTGTAAATCCGCATCAAATGCTGACCGTGCTTGCCGATGAAACGTTCAACAAGCGGTTCGGGCAAATCTTTTTCCGCCGGCGGTTCAGGATTCGACACCGCATAAAGTTGCGACAAAACCGGCGAATGTTGCGCATACTTTCCCGACTCCTCGTGAATTTCTTTAATCAGTTGCTTTTTTTCTGCCTCTTCGTCCGGCAGGAGCGACACGATTTCCTCGACCGTTAAGTCGGGATATTTAGCGTTAAATTGTTTTTTCCGTTCCAGTAATTCGTTTTTCGTATCGGCAATCGACAGCGCAAACCAGATGTTTTTACCGCCCTCATTGACATCTTGTTCGAGAAGTTTCCGTTCCCATTCAACGCTTTCCAAACCTTCCGGCTGCAAGTTCAGCAGGTTATAGTCGTACCACACTTTGGGAATTCCGCAGCACAATGCGGCAAAGCCGATAACAAAGAAAAAGAGCGTCAACTTCGGAAACCAAAAGAACGGTGCGATGAGCGGCTTGACATTATAAAGTTGCCGCTTCGCTTGTCCGCTGTATTGCTGATGGGGGCTGTGCTGCTGCGCCGGTATATCTTTGGGTGCGAAGAGTACAATGAGTGCCGGAAAGACGGTAAAAGTCGTTGCTGCACACAGCAGAATTCCGCCGCCCGCAATCGTTCCGAGTTCCGCAATGCCGATGAACTCTGCAAAGGAGGCAGCATAAAACGCCGCCGAAGTCGTTAATGCCCCCGTCAAAATACCGGGACCGACTGCGCCCGCCGACTCGACCAATGCGTCTTCGACGGGCAAACCTGTACGGCGCAAATCGAGAAACCGGGCTAAATAATGAACGCTGAAATCCGTACCAAGACCGATGAGCATCGCCCCAAACGCAATACTTAAAATGTTCAGATGTCCAACGGCGAACGTGATATATCCCATCGTCCACGCAAAGGCAGCGGCTAATCCCAGTACGGCGAAAAACGGATACCGCAGCGAACCGAAGCCGGCGATAAACACCAGCGTTACACCGCCGAAGGCAAGCAGCGTTGCCTTCGTCATTGCTTCGTTACTCAATGCCATTTCGTCGTTTTCGAGTACCGGCATTCCGGTCAAACCGACGACCGAATTTGAATACGTTTTGCGTATTTCGGCAATCATTGACCGCAGTTGCGCAATCGCTTGCGTTCCCTGTGAAAACTGCGTTTTGTCGATGCCGTTGAGTTTCAAAAGAATGAAACCGAAGAAGCCGTTTCGCGTTGGAAAAATGAAATAATTATGTTCGCCGAAGTTGCCGTTCGTTTGCGAAAGAGCGGACGATAATTTCGTCAGACTCTGGTTGGCACCGGCAGTTGTTTCCTGCGGATTCCGCAATGCCTGCCGGATTTTTTTAATGTCTTCGAGAGGAACGTAGTGGAGTCCCTTGCTTTGGAGTTTCGACAGGTCGATGCCTCCGAGTACGCTTTGAAATAACTGCGGTTTGTCTTTTATTTGTTTCGTTAATTCATCAAAGAGACTCTCTAATTCTTTACTGTCGTGTCCTTGGGCGGCGACGATGACTTCGCTGCTGTCGCCGAATTCGTTGATGTATTCGAGCCACAGTTGGTTGAAACCGCTCTTTGGATTGATGAGGTCGAGTCGGCTCATTTTCATCGTGAGATGATGTGCTGCGGCGTAGAGGGCGGCTGCGGCAATGATGGCGGCGATAAAAAGGACGGTGAGCGGACACCGGCAGCAGCAGCGGGTCAGTGCGGCGAGCGGCGGGGCAAAAAATGGATTATCCGGCTTATTTTGCGTCGAAGAGGTCATTTCCTGTATTCCGAATGATAGTTAATCAGGACAAAAGGGACAAGAGCAAATATACCATCTGCCGCACAAGCAATTTTGCTTGTGCTTTCCAAAACACAATAAACTTGTTCCCTGACATATTCTATTAATTCCCTGTTGAGTATCGTTCAGACGAGTTTTGTCTGCAAGAGCGGAGGGCGTAAGCCCCCCGATGTATCCAAAAACGAAAAATTCCAAGAAATAAAAACTTTCCCCTTGACATTTGTTCGTTTATGCGGTAGAATAATTTTAGAAAATATG
>JAITQJ010000327.1 GCA_031288955.1 Planctomycetaceae bacterium
GAGTGTTATTGACCTGAACTTCGGCTGTCCGGCGAAACAAATTGCCGGTAAAAATGAGAGCGGCTCATATTTGTTACAGTATCCCGAACGTATCGGCGACATTGTCCGGCACGTTGTTCAAGCCGCTGCCGGCACGCCCGTTTCGGCAAAAATCCGCCTCGGCAGAACCCGTGATACTATCAACGCCGTTGATGCCGCCCAAGCCGTCGAAGATGCCGGTGCTGTCAGTTTAACCGTACACGGCAGAACGGCGGCGGATATGTACCGGGGTAAAGCCGATTGGGACGAAATAGCGAAAATCAAACCGAAATTGCGTTCACTGCGTTTAATCGGCAACGGCGATATACGCAGTGCAGAAGAAGCGGTCTTTCGTTTGCGGAATTATCCCGTGGACGGCATAATGATTGGACGCGGCTGCATTGCCAAGCCGTGGATTTTCCGGCAAATCAGGCAACTGTTAGCGGACGAAACAGAACCGCCGAAGGAACCGGCGGGACAGGATATTGTCCGCATTATCGGCATTCATCTTGCGGAACTGCGGAAGCAGTTTACTGAAAGTATTGCGTTGTCGTTAATACGCAAAACCTTATGCCGTCAGGTTGCCGGTTTGCCGGGGGCAAGGAAATTCCGCAACGGCATTTGTTCGGTAAAAAATGCCGATGAACTAATGACTGCCGTCAGACAGATTTGGACGGATACTTCTGAAAACAGCGAAGGGACAATCTCTTTGGTATGACACGTTTCTTTTCTCTGCTGCGCTGTTATAATGACGGTTCCTTTCAGCGGCGGAGAGAACAATGACTCGTGAAATTTCACAGGGACGCAAACTGAATTTAGGACAATCGAATTCTGCCGAACCCGTCGTGATGATTCGCTGCCGGGAATGTGGAAAACTCAACGAAGAAGACTCCCGATTCTGTCAGGAATGTGGAAAGAATCTTTAACCTTTTGACCAGCAGATAGAAGCAATGAGACCGGCAACGGCAAGTATCAGACCAATCCAAAAACGGCGTGTGTCGCGGCGGTCTTTTTTCAGGCATTTGTTTAACTCCTGCCGTGCGTCCATCCATTTTGCGTGAATGGTTTGCAGAGAAGATGCAAGGTTTTCTAGTTTATCCCAAAATTGATAGCGATTTTCACCTGGCCGCCGCATTTTGGGGACGGTATTTTGTATTTCTCTAACCGCTTTAGAATCCTCAAGATAAGAGGGAATAACAGGTGTAATGTTGATATTCCCGTAAATTTTTTCAAAATCCTGACATTCACCTAAATAAAATTGTGTTTTTACTTCCAATGCGTCAAAAACCGCCCGATAACAATGATTAAGAGATTCGTTAAGTGCATTCCGGCTTTTTTCAGCATCGTCAAGGCACAATGCACGCGCGAGATGTTCACCAGCATAACGCAACTGATTGACGGCGGGAATTAAAAGACCGCAATCAACCAGTTCGTCCTCTTTAAGATATTGCTCGGCTTTTTCAAAGGCGGTACGAACGTCCCCGATAATCTGCCTGAATGGACTGCCGTCGGGAATAATCATTTTTCAGTCTTTTTTCTCATCTCGGCGACATCGGCAGCCGTTGTAAACGCTCCCTGCTGAAGCGGCACGCTGCCCGAAGACACTCTGCCGACGATACGGCGAATACGGTTTTCCCGCCGAGTCTGCCATTCAGTATCACTTACAGGTTTAGGGACACCGTACTTGAATAGTTTGCTGAAAATAGTCATAAAAAATAACCGCCTTTTATTTTCGGACGACACCCAGACAGCATCGCTCATACGGGATTATCGGATATTCCACAGTAAAAGTCAATAACAAACCCCGTGAGTGAAAAAGCATTGACTACGGGACGGCGAAACGGTTATAATGGGCGGTAAGCGATGAACGATTGTTTTATTTCATTCCGTCTGTTTCGTGCCGAACGAATTTTATCAACACTTTTGGGGACCGCTTATTGAGGAAGAACTGCGTAATCTCATTGAGTTTGCGCTGCTCGAAGATACGGAAGCACTCGGCGATGTAACCAGTTTGGCACTCATCAATGACGGCACCGAAGGTTCCGCTGTCATTGCCGCCCGCCAAAACGGTGTCCTTGCCGGTATGCACGCAATACCGCTTATTCTGCAAACCGTTGACCCCGAACTTTCGCTTATGCCGCTTGCAGAAAATGCCTGTAGTGTTGTTCCCGGAATGAAGATTGCGGCAATTCGCGGAAAGGCTTTAAGTATTCTTGTTGCCGAACGGCTCATTCTCAATTTTATCAGCCGCCTTTCCGGTATTGCGACGCTGACCCGGCAATATGTCGATGCTGTCGCCGGAACAAAAGCCCGCATTTTTGATACGCGCAAAACAACTCCGGGCTGGCGGCGGCTGCAAAAATATGCTGTCGTTTGCGGCGGCGGAGTAAATCACCGTACCAGCCTTGCCGATGCTGTTTTGATTAAAGACAATCATCTTGTTTTAGGTGCCGGCAATGACAAGCCGCTGACACCTGCCGGCGCAGTACGCAAGGCGCAAAAATTTGTGAAGCAGCACTTTGCCGTCCCGATTATCGTTGAAGTCGAAGTCGATACGCTGGAACAATTATGTGAAGTGCTGCCGGTTAATCCCGACATTGTGCTGCTCGATAATATGTCTGCTGAACAACTCGAAGAAGCGGTGCAAATCCGCAATCAACTGAATCCAGCGGTCAAACTGGAAGCGTCCGGCGGCATTAACCTGAATACGGTTCGGGCGGCAGCGGAAACCGGCGTTGACCGTATCAGTGTCGGGGCTTTAACACATTCCGCACCGGCTCTTGACTTCGGTTTAGATTGGCAGTCAGTTTAATCCGCACCGACATTTAGGCGTTCGATAACTTTGCGGATAATCGGTTTCGGCAGAAAGTTGGCAAAAGCATTTTCGTCTGCCAGCGGAGCAATTTCCTTTATCAGCGAACTGGACACGTGTGCTAAATCGCCGTCCGCTACCATAAAAAGCGTTTCAATATCCGTTGCTAACCGGCGGTTCGCCATCATCATCGTCAACTCTGCTGCAATGTCTGTCAGCGGACGAACGCCCCGAATCATTATCTTCGCTCCGGTTTGCTGAACAAACCTGACCGTCAAGCCCCGGTATGTTACAATTTCGATGTTATCGATATTTGCCGCCGAGAGCCGAATCAACTCAACACGTTCTTCTGCGGAAAACAACGGACGCTTTTCCGTATTGATACCGACTCCGACAATCAGTTTATCGAAAAGCGCACCAGCACGCCGAACAATATCAAGATGTCCAAGAGTGAACGGGTCAAACGAACCGGGATAAACCGCTAATGTTTCAGACATTTCATTTCTTTGGTTAACTTCAAAAACTCTGCTGAAGCCCGGATACCTTTTGCAAAACTTTCGAGCGAAAATTTTTCGTTGGGCGAATGAATCGCATCGTCTTCTTGTCCCCAGCCGGTGAACAATACATCTGCTCCTAAAACCTGATGACAGTCCGCAATAATCGGTACACTGCCGCCTTCACGGATAAACACCGGCTTCCGGTCGAAAGTCTTTTCCAACGCTGCCGACATCGGTTGTACAAAGCGGCTCTTTTCCAAGTCAAGGCACATCGCCCCTTCGCCGTGCTGCCATTCCAGTTCCCAAGTGATACCGTCCGGTACAATGCTTGCGATAAAGTCCTGCAAGGATTGAAATACTTTTTTCGGGTCTTGGTCGGGAACAAGACGGAACGTGAATTTTGCGGAGGCTTTCCCCGGTATAATTGTTTTTGAACCGCTGCCCTGATAGCCCGCCGTCAAACCGTTGATGTCAAACGACGGACGCGTCCAGCGGCGTTCGTTCACCGAATAACCCGATTCACCCCAGGTCGCCTGACCGTTTACGTGCAAATTCAAATCCGCAAAAAATGCCGACTCGTCAAACGGCAATGCCGCAAACTGCTGCCGCTCCTTTGCCGTTAACGGAATCACGTCATCGTAAAAATGCGGTATTTGAATCCTGCCGGCAGCGTCAACGAACTGCGAAAGGATTTTCGTTAATGCCGCCGCCGGATTGTAAACCGCACCGCCGTAAATGCCGCTGTGTAAATCGCGGTTCGGACCGGTCAGATAGAGTTCCGCCGCAAGAATACCCCGAATACCGTACGTTATCGTCGGCTGCCCCGGTGCAAACATATTGGTATCACTGACTAAAATACAGTCGCAGGCAAGTTTGCGCTTGCCGGCTTCGGAATAAACGTAATCGTGCAGCGATTGACTGCCGACTTCTTCTTCGCCTTCGAGAATGAACTTAACTTTGCACGGCAGTGTGCCTTCGGTTTTGAGGAGTGATTCAACGGCAAAAAGATGTGTCAAAGTTTGTCCTTTGTCATCGTTTGCACCGCGGGCATAGACATTTCCGTTACGCACTTCGGGTTCAAAGGGCGGTGATTGCCAAAGGTTGAGCGGGTCGGGCGGCTGAACATCGTAATGACCGTAAATAAGAATGACGGGAGCATCGGCGGCGTTTGCCGGAGTGTATTCAGCATAGACAAGCGGATTTCCGGCGGTTGCAATAAGTTCGCATTGTATTGCGAGTGCCTGAAATTGATGAAGCAGATAATCAGCACAACGCTTCATATCCGGTTTATTTTCAGCAGAAGCACTGACACTGGGAATCCGCAGGATTTCAAAAAGCCGCGTTTCAAAGTCCGCTTTTTGCGAACGGATATAGTCGTCAAAGTGCATAAGTTAAGAGTCAGAAACCGTCCGTATTCTAACACAAATAACACGTCTCGGCAAGCAGGTCATTCACAAACGCAATTTTTTCAACCTAAAACGCAGAAGATATTTCAATATGGTGTCCCCGTATTTTCAGATAGACCGTCCGATTCATCACATCACCTCATCGTTGGCATTTCGGCAGACACGGAAACCGATGACGGCAACGGCAGTGTCCGGGATACTGCTGTTACGGTATGCACAACGAGTCGCCTCCGCTCCAAACTGCCACGCTCCGCCTCGAAGTACCTTTGCCGAACCTTCTGCCGGACCAGACGGATTTTCTTCCTCTTCAGGACATTGCGAATAGAAAAATTCCTCATACCAATCCTGACACCATTCCATTACGTTGCCGTGCATATCGTACAAACCCCAGGAATTCGGCTTCTTTTGTCCAACAGGATGCGTTTCCCCCGATGCGTTATCAAAGTACCAGGCGTAATTATCGACATCAAGAACCTGGTCGCCGAAACTCCACGGCGTAATACTGCCCGACCGGCAGGCGTGTTCCCACTCCGCCTCCGTCAGCAGCCGGTAACCGTCGCCGCCGAGAATCGTTACATCGGCTTTTTCAATCGCCCCGTTGGCGCGGCGTTTGGGCGATTTCAATTCGTAATACGGCGTAAACGATTCTAACTCGCTCATTTTGTTACAAAACTCAACAGCAGAATACCACGTCACGCTGTCTGCCGGACATTCTTCGTTCTCAACCGAAGTGCTTGGATTGTACTGCATCAATTCGGCAAATTCCTTTTGCGTTACAAGACAGACTCCGATAAACAAATTATGCGGAATGATAACGCGGTGCTGCGGATGTTCGTTGTTGCGGAGATATTCGTCAGAATCGTGCGACCCCATATAAAACTTTCCGCCCGGTATGCGCCGGAATTTTACGCCTTTCGCCGAGGTAATCGTTGTCAGTTTCTCGATTTTCTTTTGCAGATTCTGTGCTTCGGGATCGTTCGCTTTCAATTCCAAATACCGCTGTACGCAGGACAGGAGTTGACTATACTGTTTTGTTGTCAGTGCATTGCGGATTTCTTTGACCAGCGAATCGACTTCTTTCATCGCTTCACCGGCTTCGGCGTACATCTGCCGCAGCGGGTCGTCGAGCAACTGATGCGGCACCTGGTCAAGAATTTGCTGCACTTTGTCATACTTCTGCGACTTCATTGCCGCCCCCGCCTGCGCCCGGATTGTATCGACGTAACCTTTAATGTCTTTACGCTCCTTCTGAATCAACAGAGCCATCTTCTTCGCCCATTCACGGTACGCCGCAAAGTCGGGATGCGTTACCGTGGACATATACTTCAAAAGCGGCAGCGTTTTTTCGTGTCCGTAAGATTCACGGAATTTCAAAATCATCTGCTTTTGCGTATTGAGCGTTGCATAAAGATTTTGTTTCAACGCAGCCAACTCGTTTCCGCAAGACCGGCACGACTTCACCCAAAACGGATTCAGTGCCTGACAATTCAAGCACGGTTCGAGATACGCTCTGCTGCATAACGGACAGGTCCGATTGGGAGTCATTTGGACGGGACTGCGGCATTGCGGACACAGCGTTCCTGCCGGCGGAACATCGCCCTGCGCCGCCGCTGTTGATGAGTCCGGCGGATTGACGGCATTGGAAATGCTATTTGTTCCGTCAGACTGTTCCGGTGTGAAAATACTTTTTCGCGTTGCCTTTTCGATTTTATCCAAGCCGGTACGGAATTCCGCAATGTTTGCCGGCGGAGTTTGCAGCGTTTCAGCGATAAAAGTCCGGCACGTTTCCGGTATCCGGTCTTTTTGAACGGCTTCGGGCAACTGACCGGTTATGAGAAATGCCAATAACTGCGCAAGGCTTTTAATATCATCGCTCCAAACGCCGCCGGAACAGCGGAGATTACCGAAGTCAGCATCGACAGCAACAATTTCGGTTCCGTGTTCAAAAACGTTGGACGGTTTCAGATTCCGATGCGTTAAACCTTTGCTGTGCAGTTGGGCAACGAAATTGGTCAATGCCGTTAATTTCCTGACGGCGGCATTTTCCCGAAACGTTTTCGATTCAGCCCAAGACGAGCCGGCAGCATATTCCCGTGTGTACCAGAATTCGTTTTCGTCTTGTCCCTGATGTGTTACGGCGGGCATTGCCAAACCGCCGCTGCGTACTTCCTCCCAGAGAGCGATTTCTTTTTGTGCTGCTTCTGTTTTTGCGCCGGCGTTTTCGGTACTTTCAGTCTTGACGCTTTTAAGTACCAACTTTTTCTTCTTATTGCGGTCGAATACTTCCCAAGATTCACCGCAATCGTTTTCGCCGATTTTGTTTTTTAACGTAATATTTTCGGGAACTGCGGCGGTCATTGTTGCCGGTTAGGTATGTTGAATTAGGAGAGGTTAAAAAAACCACACGTTCCAGTATATTATCTTTGTGCTGCGGTGTCAATTCCGGCGTAAAATTCTGTACGGCTCGCTGAACTGATGAAAGTACCCGCAATCGTTGTTTTACATACACACATCGGCGAAGCGTTTTGGGACGGCACTGCTTAACACCCGGCAGCCGGTACTTGTTACGATAATATCGTCTTCGATGCGGATACCGCCCCAGTCCCGAATATAAATGCCCGGCTCAACCGTCAATATCATACCGGGCTTCAATACCGTTTTGTCTCCCTTTGCAAACCGCGGGTTTTCGTGAATTTCCAATCCAACCGAATGTCCCAAAGCGTGCGCCGGTTCCGTTACAAAGCGGGATTTCACCAAAACCTTTGCCGCGGCGCGGTCAATTTCTTCGCAAGTCTTGCCGGGTTTAATTGCCGCTATCGCTGCCTCGTTCGCTTTCAAAACGGTTTCATAAACCTTGCGGAGTTGCTTGTCCTTGCGGTCAAAAATCAACACCCTGGTCAGGTCGCTCATATAACCGTTCACGATGCAGCCCCAGTCAATAATCAAATGCGACTGACCGGCAATTTTTTGATAACCCGGAACGGCGTGCGGCAAAGCGGCTCTGGCACCGGCACCGACAATCGAAGAAAAACTTTTGTCCTCCGCTCCGAACAAACGCATTGCGAATTCCAGCATATTGCGGACATCAATTTCATCAGCATCGGGCGTTTGCTGAATGTATTGCCGGATATATTTGAATGATTTGGCGGCAATGTCAACGGCTTGCTGAACAAAACGGCGTTCGTCTTTATCCTTAACAGCCCGCAGTTTTTCAGTTATATCTGATACGGGAACGGCTATCCAATGCGGCAAATCTTTGAACAGCCGTTCCTGCTGGGCAAGCGTAACCGATTCGGCTTCAATGCCGAGTCTGCCGCCTTTTTCGCCGAGTTGTTCTGCCAGAACGGCGGACACGGCAAGGTTTCGGGGATTGATAACGGCTTCCAGATTCGGACATTCTTCGGCAATTTGAATCGTGAAGCGGGGGTCGCTTAACAGGACATCGCCGCTGCGCTGAATCAACAGGCAAGCGGAGCCGCCGGTGAAGTTTGTCAGATACCGGATGTTCACCGTATCGGTTATCAGCAGCGCATTGATACCGTGTCGGGCAAATGCTTTGCGAACCTTGTTGCGACGTTGAATGAATTTGTCTGCCATCGGATTGGGATAAACGTTAACAGCACCGTTGTAGCGTATCGCAGCGGCATTGTCAATTACGCACAAAGAGCCAGACAAGGACAGCGGGGACGATGAGGAACCAGATTGCCGGCTTGATAAAACCGGCAAGCAGCACAATGGGGACGGCAAGCCAAAACCAGCGGGGAATGTTTTTTAACTCAACCCAGGCAAGACACAACAGGAGCATAATCGGGGCAAAGCGGATTAAAGCACTGATAGGCTTGTTATGTATCGGGTCGCTTATCCAAAGATACATCGAGACGGCTGCCAAGACGAGCAGCACTGCCGAAACGATTCCCAGGCGAGTCCGAAAAGGAAGACGGTACCAAAACTTCATAAGCGGTATTGTAGCGTAAAAATTGCCGGTTCGCCATTATACCCGTTCACTGATGGCGGTCTGCAACAGGAGCATTTGGTGCCGCATCAGACTGATAGCGGTGTTAAATTCCAGATTATTTTTCGCCATTTCGGTTACCTGAAACTCCATACCGACATTGTTCAAGTCGTGATAAAGAATCGGATTATCCACGGGCCAATCATCGCCGACGGCGGACGCACTGCCTTTTTTTAGGGGCCAATCCGGTCCGAAGGGACCCGGCGGACGGTGTTTACGTTCAATCGCCAGTGCCAATTTGTGCTTAAAATGACCGACATCCATATCCCGTGCCTGATACAGCGGTGTGTCATAGTTAGCGACATTACCGGCGAGCAGTGCCTGCCGGGCTTCGTCAAAGTTCGCAACCTGTTCCAGGACGGGAATTGTTGTCCCGTTGAAAATCGCTCGGAATTGGTGCGTTGGACGAATCATAACTTGAAATAGACTGCCGGCGCGGATTCTAATGAAACGTTCCAAACGTTTCAAGGGCAATCCTCCCCCCCGCTCTTTCGCGGTCAAAACAATGCAAAATGAATAATGAATAATGAATAATGAATAATGGAAAATGGAAAATGAAGAGGCAGGTTATCCGTTTTCCCTCATTATTCATTA
>JAITQJ010000382.1 GCA_031288955.1 Planctomycetaceae bacterium
AGCAATATCGTCCAAATGCGGCTGACGGAAAAGCCGGTAGAATTCATCACCCATTTTGACGAAACACTGCCGGGAAAATTACTAGGCGACGAGGTACGCATAAGGCAAATCCTCTTAAATCTGCTGTCCAATGCGGTGAAATACACAAAAGCGGGCAGTGTAACATTTTCCGTACAGGGCGAATTGTCAGAAGACAGCAAAATTGCTCTCCGGTTTGAAGTTGCGGATACGGGTATCGGTATAAGTCCCGAAAATATGCAAAAATTGTTCGGTGAATTTGAACAGTTTGACGCACGAGCCAACAAAAATATAGAAGGTACCGGTTTAGGGCTTGCCATCACGAAGAAACTCGTTGATGCGATGGGCGGTGATGTTTTTACGGAAAGCGAATACGGCAAGGGCAGCGTTTTCACGATTGTTTTACCGCAGGAAATCCTTGACAGCAGTCCGATAGGCGACATTAACGCATTCAGTGTCCGCGCCGGCGAAGAACAGGCTATCCGCTTCACTGTGCCGGAGGCAAAGATTTTAATCGTGGACGACAATGCAACTAATCTGAAAGTTGCCGAAGGACTGCTCGCACCGTATAAAATGCAGATTGACTGCTGCCTCAGCGGCGAGGAATCGGTGGAATTATCGCAGGAAAACGATTATGATATTATTTTTATGGACCATATGATGCCGGGTATCGATGGTGTTGAAGCCGCAAAACTCATACGTGAAAGCAGACCGAAAACGCCTATCGTTGCACTGACGGCGAATGCCATTTCAGGGATGCGCGAGATGTTTTTGGAGAACGGGTTTAATGATTTTTTGGCAAAACCTATTGTGATATCCAAACTGAATCATATTATCAGTACGTGGATTCCGCGTGAAAAACGAGTAATGACTGTTCAAAACGAAAAAGAAGAAAATGTCCCTGAAGCCCCCCTTCCCCCTATCGAGGGCGTGAATACCTCGGCTGGTATTACGATGATGGGCGGGTCGGCGGAGTTGTATCGGGACGTGCTTGTCCTGTTTTGCAAAGATGCAGGCAAACGGCTGCAAACCCTGCAAAAAATGCCGGAGGAATCCGAACTGGTACTTTTCACCACGCAGGTACATTCGCTCAAAAGCGCAGCGGGCAGTATCGGTGCGGCGGCACTGTCAGAGGGAGCCGCTTTGCTTGAAGACGCAGGGAAACGCTCCGATTTGACATTCATCACCAAACATCTTCCCGCATTTAACAAAAGCCTTACCGCCGTTGTCGAAGGCATCCGTACTGCGCTGCCGGAAGCCGGAGACGGAAGTGATGATGACTCTGCCGCCGACAACGCCGCTGCTGTTTGGGACAGGGCGGGACTGCTGCGGCTCAAAGAGACGCTGGAAAAAGAAGACGTAGATGCTGCCGACAGCATACTGACAGAACTGCTGACCGCAGCGTCCGGTACGCCAGCAAAACGGACACTTGATAATATTGCAGAATTGATACTTTTGTTTGAATACAAAGGGGCTGTCAGTATCATTGACAGTCTGTTAAGAGTATAGGGAAACAAAATATGGGCAAAACACGTGCAATGGTGGCGATTGTCGATGATAATATCGCAAACCTGAAAATTGCGAAGAGTGCGTTAACGGACACCTACAATGTCTTTACTCTTCCGTCTGCGGCTAAACTGTTCGATTTCTTGGAACGCAACACGCCGGCACTGATTCTCCTTGATATTGATATGCCGGAAATGAATGGATACGAGGCTATCAAAATCCTGAAAGACCGCCCCGAAACAAGGGACATTCCCATTATTTTCCTGACAGGAATAAGCAACGAAGACAGTGAAATTGAGGGGCTTAATCTTGGTGCCGTTGACTATATTTCTAAACCGTTTTTGCCGCCTCTGCTGCATAAGCGCGTGGAACTCCACCTCACCGTTCAAGAACAAAAACAAGAACTTGAAACGCAAACGCGGACACTGACCGGGCAAAGCCTTGAACTGCAAAACTTTAACGTTAACCTCCGGCAGATGGTTGATGATAAAACGGAACAAGTGCAGAAATTGCAGCGGGCAATCCTCAAAACAGTATCAGACCTGGTGGAAAACCGGGATGATGTTACGGGCGGACACATCGAACGTACGCAGCGGTGGCTGTCCTTTTTAATCAGCGGTTTGCGGGAACGGGGCATACATACAGAGCAGATTGATAACTGGGACACCGATTTAATTTTGCAATCCTCGCAACTGCACGATGTAGGAAAAATCGCTATCCGTGACGGCATATTGCTGAAGCCCGGTCGGCTTACCCCGGAAGAATTTGACGAGATGAAGAAGCACGCTGCTTATGGAGTGTCCATTATCAAGAAAATAGAAGAAAATGCGCCGGAGAGCGATTTTTTGAAACACGCAGAGATTTTTGCGGGAACTCACCACGAAAAGTGGGACGGCACCGGCTATCCGCTGGGTCTTGCCGGCGAGGACATTCCGTTTCTTGGGCGGTTGATGGCGATTGCCGATGTGTACGATGCGCTGATTTCTGACCGCCCTTACAAAAAGGCGTTTTCTCACGAAGAGGCAGTGCGGATTATATTGGATGGCAGGGGAACGCAGTTTGACCCTGCGTTGATAGATGTCTTTGCACATACAGCGGATAAATTCCGATGCGCCGCTGCTTTACGATAGCGGCTCTGACGTTAACTATCTGCGCTGTTACGGCGGGTTTGTCCGGTGTCAGATGCTTCTTCAATTCATCATAGACCCGCGTTTTCAAAGCAATACCTGCTCCTATCGTTGCCGCTATCAGAGCAATGACTAATACCGCATTAAATAACCAGCGGCTGAAACCAGTGCCGACTGCATCGCCGATGTACGAACGCCGATTGTTCATCAGCAGGAATGTTATGTATGCTACCGGCAGCATTGTAAAACAGAGTGCCGATGCCGCCACCGGAAACCAAAACGGCAAATTCACCACCACGCCGAAAAAGCCGATGACCGGCGTTAAAGCAAATAACCGGAAACGCCACGTTGTTGGTTCCAGACCGAGCATTTCACACATTACAAAACCGCAGCACGTCATATGCGTACTGATGGCACCGCAGGTCATTCCGAACAAACCGCCGCAAAATATCATCGTCGCCGTATGCGGTGAAATCCAGTCCGTATGCAGTGCCTTTGCGGCATCCAGCGGTTTGATACCGCTCTTCACAATGTCGCTGCCGTCATAAATGCCGGAGACCGTTAAACCAATCATCACGAGAGATGTTACAATAACGAACGGCAAAAACATAGTCAGTCCCAAATCCCATTTTGCCAGCGTCTTATGTTCCTTGCCCCAGCCTTTCTTCAAAAGGGAATACGGATACATAAACGTCATATTGATACCGACTGCCGCCCCTAACATTCCGAGAACGGTCGTAATTGTCTTCGGGTCGTATTTATCGTACAGGATTTCTTTGGCGTAAAAACCGGTGAAGCCGCGGAACATTTCGAGCCACTGAATCTTATGGAAATTGATGACGACAACCAGCAGGAACGTTAAGAATACGAGCGCAATCATACAGCGCAGAAACCATTCATAGATTCGTATTCCGACTCCGCCGCGTCCGTAGTTGAAAACGACAACGATATTGATGCACAAAATCAGCAGACCGGCAGCATAACTGACAACGTAACCCGCTGTTGTGTAGATACCGCTTTCAGTCAATTTCATATTCGGGGCGAATTGTTCGACCATTCCCCGTGCGGCACCGGCAGCGAGACCGTACTGCGGAAAATGCCAGATGACGGAAGACATAATGCTGCCGAGTCCCCAGAGAAATATCAGGGCGGCGAGCGGTTTCCATATTTTGCTGGTCTCCCGCATAAAGCTCCAATAGGGACGTTCCTGTGTCGTTAGAACGACGTTAGACAGGGCGGCGAACATCATTACGCCGAGAAACATTGCGACCGGCTGTACCCAAAGGAGTTTGTAACCGAACGAGGCACCGGCAACAACGGATGCGGCGGCACTGCCTGCGCCGAGTGTCATTGCGCTTTGCAGCAGACCGGGACCGGTCATTTTGATATATCCGAAGGCGCGCGGCACGAGGGGACGGGATGCGATTTCGAGCAAATGCTCCTTTTCCTGATTAAGTTTATCCATCAATTTTGAAGACGATACGGTTGCAACGGCTTGATATAGAGTGTATTTTCCGTTTTTCCTTGTCCCTTGTCAAGAAGATTGCCGGTAGGGACATTGCTTTGACAAACCTTGTAAAATATTCCGCATTATACTGCCGTAGTTCATCAACAAGGATAAAACCAATGCCCGTTTCTCTCAATCGCCGTCGGCGGCAGTGTTATTCGGTGTATTGCAACAGATGCGCCAGGCGTATTTGTTCCAGTTTGTCGGCAAAACCGCCGTCTCTGCCTGACATTTGGTAGTACGGAATATCCTTGACCACAATGCCGTCCACCGACGAACCTGTGTTCACCAACTTGCGGATGACATCTTCCATTGCCGCAAAAATGGTTTCGCCCTGACGGACACAAAGTAATGTTGAGTCCGTACTCGATGCCATTATCAATGATTCCGACGC
>JAITQJ010000415.1 GCA_031288955.1 Planctomycetaceae bacterium
GCTCCAAAGTAACTTTCGTCAAGTTCAAACTCACCGAGTTCCTGCTGATGTTCTTTCAATGCCTGCTCAAATATCCGCTCACGAATATCCTTGTAATAGACTTGTTTGGTAACGTTAATTTAGGCGATTTGTGATATTGTATTTCCCCGATTGCTTGGAGGTGGTATGACAAGATTTTCTATTTTTTCGTCAAGGAGCCGATGATGGACCGCCGCTTTGACCGGACACGGCGGACGAATGGCAACAAGTGCCAGGTCAATTTCAAGGTCGTAATAGAGTCAGTGTCCTGAAACGACCGTAGTGTTGGCTGCATTGTTGGCGGTATTGCCGGCAGTACCGCTGAAAGGGTGAACTTCAACTTTGCCCTGACCTTACGAATCCTGAAAAATATGACCGCAGATTAGAATGAGGGCTTCACCGCTGCGTGTGTCGATAATCGTGCCGGTTCCCCAACTATGGGCATTTGCAGCATCAACACGGAGTTTGACGGACGGATTGATAAGCGGACTTTCCGAAGCGCAGGTGAGTGAACACAAAACCAAAACAGATACAACGATTTGCAGCCGCAGCATAAATAGAGCCTTCTTGCTCGTGAAAAAGATGCCGTCCTTGACATCTATTTATCAATGTTTTATTAACCAACATTCCATCAACGCTGCGGAAGTGTAATAAGAACGAAGCCAACAACACAAGAGGAGTTTTTTGGAAAATTTTTTCGCAGTTGTTCGCCTGCGGTTATGGTTCCGGCGGCGGAGACCAAAACATTTTTTCCTCTAGTATCCCGCCGGAAGTGATACAAATAACCATATCGAAATCGCCATCTTCTTTTAATGTCTCGTAGATTGATTTTGTAGTGTAACGAGGGTCAATGGCAACGACCCGCTCTGTATGTAACGATAAAAAAGAAACGACAACCATTGAAAACGAATCCATAAACACCAAAACTTTTCCATTACCCTCTGGATTGAGAATCTCCTGATACGCGTGGTTGCCGTTGAGGTAAGTAATGTCGTCACGGAATCTATCAGTTACAGTCGGAAAGATGAGACATTCTTCAAAGGTCCCCTCGCTGTGTTTCGGGATGCCCGTTGTTCTGACGTAATTTCTGGTTAATCGGGTAGGAAATTTCGGAACGTAATACGTCAAATCGTCCCGCCCTGAATAGGCTGCACCCGTTTGTGTTCCCAAATAACCTAACAATGAATCGGGATTACCGATAGCCTTATAATTTTGCATATCGGTTAAAAACTCGAACCGCTCCTGCGGAAGATGCAGCGTTTCTTTACTTCTGTCCAACAGAAGAGCAGCAACCCAAATACCAGTTTCAAGTGTCCAATGGTGACCTGTACGGTAATACAAGTCCTCCCATCTTTTTCCTGATTTGAGAAAATCATCCCGTAAATCAAAACAATCAACGTTGTGGTTTCGGAGAAAAGCCAACGTTCTATCCTGTTCTTCGTGTGAATGATTGTATAAACCGGGTAAAACTTCTGTTTGTCTTGGATGCGTTTTATTTGGAATCGGTACAAAGAGCAGCGGAATGTTCCGCTGTTTCAGATAATCGTTCAATTCAATGACGTATTTTGCCCGGCGTTCAATGACTGCGTCCGGGAGTTGTTCTTTTCTTCCGCCATAGACCAAATAGTTGGCAGGGCTTTGGCAGACGTAACTATATTGTCCTATGCCGATTAGCCGTTTTCCCTGCAATTTTTGTAAAAAACCATACAAATTGACAAGCGGTTCCTCTGCGGTACAATACTTGTTGATGCTATCCTCTATGACAGCGGTGTATTGCCGGACAGGAAACGCTCCCAAACGGGAGAAATAAGCGGCAAAGATTGATTGCTTAATTTTTGAATCCGCAGAATGACTGCGTAAATTACCCCCCCCCCCCCATTTTAACGTTAGGCAATTTCGTTCCCTCGCCTTTCTTGGTGACTTTTTGGCGGAATACCATCAGTTTGTCCGGGTTCACTTGCTTGAGCAACACCGCTGTCGTAGCGAGGCTATTGGCAAAAATAAAAAGAACGAATATCAAAGCAACAATTCGATGACGTGTCACTGTTCAAAGGTTGAAGTAAGAGGTTGCGCCGTAATCCGAGCAATATCCGCAAGTATTGTACCCCATTTTGTGTCCGGTTGCAAGCCTCAATTCAGAACGCCGCACTTCAGAGCCGCGAACGCAAGAGGGCAAAAAAGAAAAAACCGCTCTTGACTCCGCAGGGGGTTCTTCGCTAGACTCCGCCTTATTGACTTTACCGGAACCTGCGTCAGACTGTTATGCGGTACTTCTGCTGCTTCATCGTTACATTGTCGGCTTATCTGCTCAACGCTGAAGAACCGTACCTGTACAGAACAGATGTTAAAGTTTCCAATACCATTGTTTTGAGCGGTCCCGGAGAGCATTTTTATCCCGTATCGCAACTCCAATACGGCGATAAAATCGAAGTTTATTACGAACGGGACGGCTATCTCGCCGTCAGACCGCCCGTCGGGAGTTATTCCTGGGTCAGTGCAAAATACGTTCAAATTGATACCAATAACACTGGTACCGTCATCACCGATGGACTCGCTTCTATCATCGGCAGTTCCCTAACCGAGGACTGTTCAACCGTTCAGGTTCGGCTCAAACGGGGAGAAAAGGTTTTCGTTCTCGACCGCCGCGAAACACCGGAAAATGCCGACAGTCCGCTTTGGCTGAAAATTGCCCCGCCCAGCGGTGAATTTCGCTGGATTGCGAAATCGAGCATCACCGGCAAGAGCGGCACTGCGGATAAGACACAGGAATCGTCCGGCGTTCGCCAAGTCCGCTACGACCAAATTGACGATGCGTTTCCGGCAGTGAATAAGGGAAACACGAATACGCAAACGCCGCTGCCGTTGTCAAAACCGGCGGCAGAAACAAACAAAGAACCCGCCCCCGCTTCGTTAGGCGAAGCAAAAGTTGCCTCCAACCGGCGATTGCCGCTTGACGGAGTATCAGAC
>JAITQJ010000158.1 GCA_031288955.1 Planctomycetaceae bacterium
TCGGCGGATGGGTTGATGACCAGGTTGCGGCGATGGATAAAATCGACGCTACGATTGATACGATGAAAGCCAAACTGCAAGATATGGGGCAGGGCGTTGCCGGCGACATTCTCAATATGGAACCGACGATTAAAAACGTATTCAAAGCGCAGCAGGAAATAACGAGGCTAAAAGCGTTGCGGGACGAATTGGCATCGCAGGGTATCAATGACGATATTCTCGGCGGTGCCATCGCTCAAGCCGAAGAGAATCTTGGGCAACTCTCAACACGCACCGCCGAAGTCAAGATTGAAATGGACGGACTTAAAGCGGCAATGTACTCCGTACAGAACGTACCTTTTGCCGTATTAGCCACTGTGCTAACGGATATTTGGAAATCCGTTGCCGGTGCCGGTGCGGATTTTAATCAGAAGTGGAACGGTATGCCGGCAGTGATAGCGAAGACGGCAGCGGTAGTAGGTGCGTTGGTGGTGGCTATCGGCTTGGCACACGTCAAGATGACCGCACTCGGCGCATCGACAACCTATTTTACGGCACTATTAAAATCATCGCTGATTTATCAGGGGCTTACGGGTGCGGTACCGGCATTGACGGCGATTGCTGCGAAAATATGGGCAGCGGCAGCGGCAACGTCCGCTTGGATTGCGGCGCAGAAAGGTTTAACACTGGCGACGGCAAGCACCAGCATTATGGGGGTTTTATCGTCCGCCCTTGCGGGGATCACCGCGGCGGCAGCGGGAATTTGGGGCTGGGTAACGGCACAGTGGAGTCTCAATGCGGCAATGGCAGCCAATCCGATACTGGGTCCTCTTATGGTTATCCTTGCAGTGATTACAGCGATTACTGCCGGAGTTTTTTATCTCATATCCTGTTGGCGGGACGAATCGGCGGCAACTTGCGGAAGCATTAAGGATTTCCGGCAAAATCTCGTACGGTAATCCCTAATGCCGCCGCAAGACGGTTAGGACGGACACCGGACGGTTTCGGGGGAGTATCCTTATTGTCCGTTCTCAACCCTCAATTTACTCCTTCGCCGTTTTCTTGCCGGTATTGACCATTCTTTGGTCATTTGCTCGAAAACTTCCGGCGTTTCGTAACGCAAGACGTTGCCCGGCTCAATCATTGGTCCGATAAGTCCCTTCAAGACCGGACAGCCGCGGACGTACTGATGAAGACTGCAATCATCAGCACCAATCTGAACGTACCGGCGGAGCAATTCGGTTTCTCTGACAAAGTCATTAATCCGATATTCTCCATCGGTACCCTTTGTAACAACACGGTACGTGTAATCCATACAAATCGGGTATCATTGGAGAATCCTTTCTGTATGTGAAGACGTAATCCGTGCGTCTTTGCGGACAATCATCGTCCGTATCTATCATCGTCTATGTTCCGCACCGGCAGCGGAAAAACTTTTTCCGGTCAGGTTATTGCAAAAAAGACGGTTTTGACGGACAATGGTAAGCGGTGAGTAACGAGTGGTGAGCGGCGAGAGATTCGACCTGCGGTCGAAAAGGATTCTAGCCGGCAAAGTTTGCCCTTCACTTGTGAACTCATCACTCACAACAAACCACTCACAACTCTCCAGCAGCCCGGATATGAAAAAGCATTACATTGGTGTTGATGTCGGCGGGACAAAAATTCAGGCGAATCTCGTTGCCGACGACGGGGCAGTTCTCGCCAATAACCGGCAGGATACGCCGCGCGGCGGGGAAAGCGAAGTCTCCGTCAACGCTATCGAAGAGTCTATAAGAACTCTGCTCTACGAAAATAATCTGACCATCAAAGACATCGGCGGCATCGGTATTGCCGTTCCCGGTCTCGTTGTCCCCGAAACCGGTTATGTCGTCGTTACGCCGAATATGAATTTGAGCGGAGTTGAACTCGGCAAGATTCTGAAAAAGCGTCTCGGCATTTCCGTTGCTGTCGGTAACGACTGCAATCTCGGTACGCTCGGTGAATTCCGTTACGGCAGCGGACGCGGTGCCAAATCTGTTGTCGGTATATTCGTCGGAACCGGTATCGGCAGCGGTATCGTCATTGACGGAAAAGTTATCGGCGGTGCCGCTTGCAGTGCCGGCGAAATAGGACACATTGTTGCCCGGATTCCCGTCAAAAACTGGACAAAATTTCTGAACAATGACAAGGTAGATTTGTCAGAAATGCTGACGAAAAAAGCCCCTAAATGCGGCTGCGGCAACCGCGGCTGTTTTGAAGCACTGGCAAGCCGAACGGCTATCGAACGGATGATACGTGAAGGTTTAGCCAGCGGGGTCAAGTCGGTTATTAAGGACATTGATAACGATACGGTCATCAAGAGCGGTGCGCTTCTCAGAGCATTGAAAGCGAACGATGCGCTGGTTACTGCCGTAATGCGTTATGCTTCTTATGTGATTGGCTGCGGCTGTTTAACTGTCCGGCACCTGCTCGACCCCGAAGTTATCGTTCTCGGCGGCGGCGTGATAGAAGCGTGCCACAAATTTATGCTGCCGCTTATTGACGAAGTGGTGCAGAGCGACCAATTAGCATCGGCAAAGAGTAATCGGCGCATCACCGTTGCCGAACTGGGCGACAACGCCGTTGCCGTCGGTGCCGCTGCGCTGAGACTTATTGAGGATTGATAACGTGCATTCAATTTTGTTACAAAATTTACCGGCGTTGAAAGAGAATTAGAAATTATCGGTGAAGCCGTATTGAAATTGCTCAAAATGGATGCGGATTTTCCGTTGAGTGAAACGAAACAACTGTTGAATGAAACACCTTAACCCCCTAATCGTATGAAACGTCTGACTCTGTCCTTTGTTTTTATTTTTTCCGTTTCGTTTTCCTTTGCGGACGAAACGATTAAGCACAAAATGCTTTTGCTCGATGAGTCCCGCGGGCAACTGCTTTACGTTGATGAATCGGATTCGTCAAAGAACTGGATTTATACCGAACCGGACGGCAAGGGGCGGGTCTGGGATATGCAACTCATCGGCGGTCATAAACTGCTCATCGCCGCTACCGACTTCGGCGGTTTCCGTGAAATCGACATGAAAACGCACAAGGTTGTCCGTGAGGTGATTGATGCAAAATACAAGCCGACGCGCAGTGCTGTCCGGCTTTCTGATGGACGCACGGTGTTGGGTATCGACAAAAAAAATACGCAAATTGCCGTATTGGATAAAGACGGCAAGGAAACGAAATTCATTGACCGGACGGACACACGCGGCATCAGACTGTTGCGGCGGACTCCCCGCAACACGATTCTTTTCGGCGGACAGAATGATATTTACGAAATCACGTTTGACGGAGAAGAACTCCGCAGAGTCACCGTTCCGAATTCTCGTTACAATTATCAGACGCTTGAATTGCCGAACGGTCATTGGCTTGTTGCAACCGGTTACGGCTGCCAATTATTGGAGTTGGACAAGGACGGCAAAGCATTGAAAACTTTCGGCGGCAATCCTCCGCCGGCAGGATTGTGGTATCTGTTTTACAGCAAGTTTCAGGTATTGCCGAACGGACATATTGTATTGGCGACCTGGACGGGACACGGAGCGAAGGACAGCGATAAGGGACAGCAACTTGTCGAGTTCGACAGGGACGGCAAAATTGTTTGGACGTGGCACGACACGAAACTTGCCGGTTCGCTCAACGGCGTAATCGTTCTCGACCATCTTGATAC
>JAITQJ010000165.1 GCA_031288955.1 Planctomycetaceae bacterium
AGAGAGAGAGAGAGAGAGAGAGAGAGCATATTTTTCAACTGTTGAATGTTGGAAAGTGTGTTTCTTTGCGGTGACGCACCGCAAAGGGGGAAAACAAGCGTTCTCCTTGCAGGCTAATACGGCATAAACAGTGCCGGACTACAACTAAAATTCCGCAACCATTCAACCTGTCATAATTCCACAAACCGGGGAAATTGTACCACACGTTTGTAAAATACACAAGGGGGGCAAAAAAGTTGCAAAATAATGCAAAAAACAAAAAAACCGGCTTTGCACTCCGCCTGTTGACTTTGCCCGTAACATACTACACAATAGAACCAGTTCTGAAACCGATATTCAACAGATGAAATACCTTATCACCGGCGGAGCAGGTTTTATCGGCTCCAATTTGGCGCGTTATATTCTCGATAAAGGACACGAGGTTACTGTCCTCGATAATTTTTCGACCGGAAAATGGCAAAACCTGACCGATATTCTCGATAAAATAACGCTCATCAAAGGCGATGTGCGGGATAGAGAAACCGTCGATGCCGCCGTCGAAGGCGTTAGTGCCGTCTTTCACGAAGCCGCTATCGGCAGCGTGCCTCGCAGCGTTAAAGAACCGAACTTTGCTCACAGCAATAACGTCAACGGAACCGTCAATGTTCTGGAAGCGGTACGCGCCGCCGGTATTAAACGGCTTGTTTTTGCGGCTTCAAGCAGTGCTTACGGCGACCAGTTGGTTTCGCCGAAAGTCGAAACGATGAATCCGATGCCGATTAGTCCGTATGCTGCGAATAAAGTTGCCTGCGAAATGTATATGCAGGCATATCACGCCGCCTACGGTTTAGAAACGGTATGTCTCCGGTACTTCAACGTTTTCGGTCCTCGGCAGGACCCGTTCGGGGCGTATGCGGCAGTGATACCGGCATTCGTCAGCAATATCTTACAAAACAAGCGTCCGCAGGTCTTCGGCGACGGCGAACAGACCCGCGATTTTTGCTACATTGAAAACGTGTGTTCGGCAAATTGGCTCGCAGCACACGCACCGGCAGAAAATTGTACGGGAAGAGCAGTGAATATCGCCTGCCGTTCGGCAGTATCGCTGAACCAGATATTGAACAAAATAAAATCGCTGATGCACAGCGAAATTGAGGCGGAGTATTTGCCGGAACGAGTCGGCGACATCAAACATTCGCTTGCCGACATTGCGGCGGCAAAGCAGATGATTGGTTACGAACCGCTGGTTTATTTCGACGAAGGCTTGGAACGTGCAATCAGTTGGTACACCGAAAATCTGTAACCTTACCGGCTGATGACCATCACGACGGTATCCGCATTGGTGTTCGGGTCTTCTGTTATCCGCTGATGCTGCTTTGTGTCCAGCGGCAAAGCATAATGAATCCGAATATGCTTTTCGGCGCAGAAATCTTCAAAGTCTGCCAGCGTCAGGAAACGGACATCGTCCGTATTGTACCATTCCGCCGCTGCCGCTTTTGTCCCCGGCAGCGTTGACGCTATCCGCGGCGCACGTCCGTATTCTGCCAAACGCCGGCGGTATTCGTGATAACCGAGATTCGGAAAACTCACAATGCACCGCGTCCCGACGCGCACCATTTCCGATAACACAAACTCAACGTCCCGAATTGTTTGCAGCGTCTTCGATAACACGACAAAATCGAATTGGTCATCTTCAAATTCTTTCAAACCGGCATTAATGTCTGCCTGCACAACGTCAATGCCCTTGTCAATGCACTCCAGAATTTTAACTTCGTTAAGTTCTAAACCGGCTAACTGCGTGTTGCCCCTCTGCTTTAAGCGGGACAAAAGTCCTCCGCCGCCGCAGCCCAAATCCAGTACCGACGCACTAGCCGGTATCAAATCAAGGATTTGCGTAAAGTCAAAACGGGAATCTGTTGCCGGCGAACCGGAAAGCGATGCTCCCTCTCCCGCCTCTTTGGTACTGCGGCGCAAGAACGCGCCTATCATATTGCCGTAGAGCAAAAACTCGTTCGGCAGCAGAAACGCATCATGTCCGCCGTCGCTCATAATGTTACAATAATTTACCGCTTTATTTTGCGCCAGCAATGCCTGCGTCAGTTCTTTCGATAAAAACGGCGGAAAGAGCCAGTCCGTTGAAAAACTCAATATCAAAAACCGGCACATAATTTTGCGGAGTTTGCGTTTCAATTCTTCCGGCGAAGAACCGAGTTCAAACGTATCGATAGCCGTTGAAATTGTCAGATAACTGTTTGCGTCAAAGCGGTCAACAAATTTTTCGCCCTGATATGCCAGATACGAACCGACGCTGAATTTTGTTTCAAACTTTGTATCGAGTTTTCGTCCCTGATTCCGGTCGGCATCGAATTTCTTCATCATCGACTCGCGGGACAGATACGTAATATGTCCTAACATCCGTGCGATGGCTAAACCGTCTGCGGGAACAACGCCGTGTTCGTGATAATTTCCGTTACAAAAATGCGGGTCGCTCAAAATAGCGTTGCGTGCCACGATGTCGAAGGCAAGCGATTGGCTGGTTAAATGCGGACCGGCAGCGAGACAAACGGCGGACGCAAGTCTATCGGGAAAACGGATAGCCCATTCGAGAGTGCAGATACCGCCGAGTGAACCGCCGATGACAGCGAGGAGCCGGCTGATACCAAGGTCATCAACGAGTTTGCCTTCGGTTTCGACAATATCGCCGATGGTGATTTCGGGAAACGCCATACCGTACCGTTTGCCGGTCTGCGGATTCACGGTATCGGGACCGGTTGTTCCGCGGCAGCCGCCGAGAACGTTGGGACAGATGACGAAGTATTTATTCGTGTCGATAGGCTTTCCGTCGCCGACCATTATCTGCCACCAGCCGGGGTCATCTGTATCGTTATGAGCAGCGACGTGAGAGTCGCCGGAGAGGGCGTGGCAAATCAGGACGGCATTATCTTTTCGTTCGTTGAGAGTGCCGTAAGTTTCGTAAGCAACTGTAATTTCGGGCAAAACTCCGCCGTGTTCAAGCGGCATCGGTTCGCCGAAGGTTACCGTTTGCAGGTAGGAAAGCGGATTGGAATTGCGGACGGAATCGGTACTATCAAATTCCATAATTAAACACCGGATAATCCGTGATTCTACCAAATAAGGGCAAAAAGGCAACGGCAGCGTTGGGTTTTGCGGACAAGGGCGGTGAGACGGGGGACTTTACAGAATTGCTTTACGCGGTATATTGTGCAGAAATTATTTGTCCTGTTTTTACTGTTTAGCGGAGAAAAATCTCAAAGAAAATTTCATTTCTTTCTTGACAAGGTGTTGTTGCGTCTGCTATAATCCCTGCATTGACGCTGGGGAGGTGTGCCGTTTGACGGCGGGTTTTCTTTCAAGGTAAGGCTATCTTTTATCCGAAATACCGAATGGGAACGGATAATTTAACAGGGAAAAGTTGTGAAACATATTGTACAATCCAAATATAACCTTTGACGTTTGTTTTGCCTGACTGTTTTTATTGAACGATGTCATTTTACTGGGCAATGCCGAAAAATATTTTTGAAACATTATTAGAGGTTGGTCACGATGAAGATTTCGTTCCGGTAGTAACCGAAGATTTTCGTCCGACAGACGCTCCCGCGGGGTCGCCTGCCAAGTTAGAAGTCTTTGCCGAACGTCTCAATCGCGGTTTGCCGTTATGGCATCCCGAAGACCGCGTTGATTATATGGGACTAACCGGCGCAATGAAGCCCCGCGAATTACAAACAAATTAGTTTTTATGACGCAATCCGTCCTCGTAACCGGTGCCAGCGGTTTCGTCGGTTTTCATCTTGTCCGGCAACTGCAAGCGGAAAATTGCGAAGTCCGCTGTCTCGTGCGTGAAACATCGTCAAAAGAATTCTTGCAGCCGTTCAGCGTCCGATATTTTATCGGCGATATTTCTGACCCCGGCAGTTTACAGCGGGCGGCTGCAAATTGCGGCACCGTTTTTCATCTTGCCGGAAAAGTCCGGGCAAAGAATTATACTGAATTCGAGACCGCCAACCGTTTCGGCACGGAAAATGCCGCCCGCGCCGCCGCTGCCGCAGGCGTGCCGGTCTTCGTTTATGTTTCTTCGCTGGCGGCGGCAGGCTGTTCACAGGCGAACCGACCCAAACGGGAAACGGACGAACCGATGCCGCTGCAAAATCCGCTGGCGGGTTACGGTAAAAGTAAACTGGCAGGCGAAGCCGCCCTGCGGAACTTTGCCGGCGATATGCAGTGTACCGTTGTCCGACCGGGCATCGTTTTCGGCGAAGCGGATAAGATGAATCTTGAACTTTTCAAGACGATAAAAAAATTAGGCATTTGTCCGAATCCGGGATTTAGCCGCAAACGTTACTCTTGGATACACGCAACAGATTTAGCCGATTTGCTCATTGCCGCCGCCAAACAAGGCGAACGTCTCGAAAAAGGCAAAGATGATGCCTCCCGTTCCGGTACCGGTATTTATTTTGCGTCTTGTGATGACGGCAGACTGCTTTCTGAAATAGCACTGCAAGTCCGGCGGGCATTAGGAAAAAAACGTGTTATTCCGGTACCGTGTCCGCCGGCAGCCGTTTTGACCATTTCGACGTTTTACGAAATCGTGAAGCGGACAACGGGCAAAGACGTGCCGTTCGATTGGGCAAAAGCGTACGAATCGCTGCATCATTGGACGTGTTCGCCGGAAAAAGCGAAAACACAGTTAGGATTTTCGCCGCTGCCGCTCGAACAGCGGATTGCAGAGACTATCCGCTGGTATCAGGACAAACATTGGCTTTAGACCAATTTAACCCGTTCTAGTGAACAGCGTGTTCCTGTGTCTCCGCAGCAGAAAACAGATTTTTGAATCTGGGGTCCCGCAGCAAATCGTTTTCGTTTTCCGGTGTTGCGGCGAGCAGTTTGCCGATTAAATCGTCGGCGGTCATATTTTCGCTCTCGGCGAAGTAATTCAGCACGAGACGATGCCGCAGTACCGGTTTGGCTAACACCTGAATATCCTCAACGGTAACGTGCGGTCTGCCGTTTAACAAAGCCCGGGCTTTACCGCCGAGTATCAAATACTGTACCGCCCGCGGTCCCGCTCCCCAGGAAATATACTGTTTCACGAAATCCGGTATGCCGTGCTTCTCGTCCGTTCGTGTCTGCCTGACAAGCGACAAGGCATAACGGGTTACCGCATCGCTGACCGGTACGTTGCGGACAATTTTTTGCAGTTCCGTGATTTCACCGGCTTCTAAAACCGGCTGAATGTTTTCCGTCAACTCCGCCGTTGTTTTACGGACGATTTCAAACTCTTCGTCAAACGACGGATAGCGGACGAATACTTTGAACATAAAGCGGTCCTGCTGTGCTTCCGGCAGCGGATATGTTCCTTCCTGTTCGATTGGATTCTGCGTGGCGAGGACGAAGAACGGTTCGGGCAGCGGATGCCGGTTACGTCCGACGGTAACGGTCTGCTCCTGCATCGCCTCCAAAAGGGCAGACTGCGTTTTCGGCGGTGTCCGGTTGATTTCGTCTGCCAGAATCATATTAGCAAACAGCGGTCCGTCGAGAAAACGGTACTCACGGTTTCCGGTACTTTTGTTTTCTTCGATAATGTCGATGCCGGTAATATCGGCAGGCATTAAATCCGGCGTGAACTGAATCCGGCTGAAACGCAGGTGCAGCGTTTTCGCCAGTGTACTAATCATCAGCGTTTTCGCCAATCCCGGCACGCCTTCAAGAAGACAGTGTCCTTTTGCGAAGACAGATATAAGCAACTCGTCAATGACATTCGTCTGACCAACGATGACTTGCGATAACTGTTCCACTATCTTTGTACGCGCCGATTGTATTTTTGTAACGATTTGCTCCATAAGGAGTGTATTATACTCCGGCGGAACAATTTTGAATAGAGTTGACCGTTTTCATTGCTTTTTCTGCGCAAACAGTATAGAATTGCCGTACCTTGTACTTCAAGGAAATCTGTTTAACAACAATTAAGGAGTAATTATGAGGAACGGAACGTTTCATTTTTGCGGGCTGACGCTTGCAGCAGTGCTGTTTGCAGCCGGCGGCTGTTCGCAACAGGCAGAACCGTCGAAAACATCAGCACCGGCTGCGGCACATCAGCACGAACACTCGGTCAACGGCTGGTGTATCGAACACGAGTTGCCGGAAGCAGTGTGTTCGCTGTGTGACAAAAAGTATGCCGAACAATGCAAAAAAGACGGCGATTGGTGCAAGGAACACGACCGAGCCGAATCGCAGTGTTTCATCTGTAATCCGGCAGCGAAAGGCAAGTTCGCCGCCCAATACAAAGCCCAGTACGGTGAAGACCCGCCCAAACCGCACAAGCACTAATCCAAAGGAGGCGGAGGCGATAACCTCCGCCTCTTGCCTCTCGAAACGGTTTGCAATTCCGCGGTGAAGGGCGGGCAAGCCTTGACATTGAAAGGCAAATAGCGGACAATGAAGGTGTTCATTTCAACATTCGTGTTTTAACTGACAATGAATCAACATCGTTACAGGCAGTTTGCTTATTTTGTTTCGTTAGCCGTCCTGCTCGTTCTGCTCTATCTTGTCGGCAGACCGGCGAAATTAACCGTCGATGCCGGCGGAGAAACCCGCATCGACTCCGGCGGTCTTTTGGCTCAGACACGCGCTGCCGAAGGTTTTACCGAAGCGCAAATCGGTAAAATCGACCCCGCAAGCAGCACGATTAAACTGGCAACGTTCGGTATGCGAGGCATCGCCGTTGTGCTGCTTTGGAATAAGGTTCAGGAACACCAAAAGCGGCACGACTGGAATACCGTTATTGCCTTAACGAACCAACTCGTTTTTCTCGAACCGCATTTTACAACGATTTGGGAATTTCTCGGTTGGAATCTTGCCTACAATGCGTCCGCCGAGTTTGATGATTACCGGGAACGCTACCGCTGGGTAATACGCGGCATTGACTTTTTGGCAACCGGTGTCGAGCGGAATCAACTCGCACCAAAACTCTGCAAAGCCTGCGGCTGGACGGTCTCGCAAAAAATCGGCGGAGCCGGCAGCGATGAAAACGAACAATACCGCCGCTTGCTCAAAGAAGATGAAGACTTCGGTCTGCGGCACGACTGTCCGCTGCCCTCCGACAGAGACAACTGGCTGCTCGGAAGACGCTGGTATCATCAGGGCGAGGAACTCGTGTTGCAGCGGGGAGTGAGTTTGATGAACGAATCGGACTTCACCTTCTTTGCCAACTCCCGCTCGAACCTTTTTAGTTATGCCAAATGGAAACGTAAAGACGGTATTTTCGGTGAAGAAGCCGTCAGGGCTTGGGAAACCGCCGCCAAAGAATGGCAGGAATTTGCAAAAATGGATTTGGCAACCGCCATTCCCGAAGGGAAAGGATTAAGAGTCAATAAAAATAATTATAAGTCGGTCAAGCGGACGCAACTTGAGGCGGCGGATTTGGCAAAAGAAGAGATAGCCAAAGTGAAAAAAGAGTTGGACGGCACCGTTCCCAACCTGAAAGAGACGCTGCTTATCGCCCGCTGGAATGAAATTGCCCAAACGCCCGGTCAGCGGGGGACGATGCTCGCCAATTTGGAGGACGTTGTGAATTGGGACGAAACAGATACACGACCGAGAACGGAATTGCTGATGCTGCGTGATTACCTTGAAAAAAATCAGCCCGACTGGCGCACCGTTCTGAAAAAAGACCGGGACACGCTCTACACACCGGAAGAATTAGAACTGCAAAAGATACCGCAGATGTTTCTGGAAGAGGAGGAAAAAAAGGTATTGGGTAAAGCGAATGAAAGTGTTTCGCAAATAGCAGGGCGTGTGAACGGATTGATTACTTTATCACCGAAAGTCATTGCCGAAGAAATTCAAGATAGAGAAGACGTTCCGCGTGAAAAGAAAAGCAGGGCAAGGGAAATTCTTTCCGAAATAGACCAGCAGGAAAACAATTCCCGGCTTTCCAAAATGTTCCGCGATATTGTCGGCTATGACATAAAACTGCGGGACGTGGCTGTTGAAACAACAATGCAAGCCGATGATGCGCACCGTCTCCGTTATTTTGCAAGGAAAGCCTATTATGACGGACGCATTAACGACTCAATTACCGGCTGGCTTGATGCGATGCGGAAGTGGGACGAAGTCGTTGCTCTGCCGCAGTGTGCTTCAATGCTCAATCAGTCCGATTTCCTGCGGGACACGATTGATGTCGTGAAAAAGTTCGTCATCATTTTGGATAAGAGTAACAAGATATTTTCGGATGTTGTTGAAAACGACCCCGTACCGATGCGCAAGATAATGTGGAACCGGACGTTCCGTATGTCGCCGGTTGCTTCTTACGATGCGGGTTTGGAATTCGCCAAGAAAGAGTTCGACCGTGCTGCTGCCGAAACCGACAAGACCAAGCGGGAGGCGGCACTCGCCAAAGTCGAGCGGTACTTTACCATACTGACCGGCGTATATGCCGGTCTCAATCGGGATGAAGACGATTATATGAAGTATGCTCCGTTCTTCGATTTGCGGGACAGAATGATTGAATCGCAAGCCTATTTTGTCAGGACGCTTGCCTTGCAGAACAAACCGATGCCTGAACCGGCATCGCCGCTGCGGGATTACGTTGAATTGATGCTCGAACACGATAAGAATTTGGATAAGGTGAAAGAGCCGCTTGACGATACGGCAGCGAAATTACAGGACAAAAAGTTTGCCGAAGCCCAGGCGGAGTTGGACAAAGTGCTGCCGCTCTGGAAAGGTTTGCTCGATAAGTATCCGCTGCTCCAGTACGATACGGGTTCGCCGGTACGCGACGATGCGGTTAACTTTGCTGCGTTGTATGCCGCCGCATTAAAGGGGCAAAACAAACCGCTGCCGGAAGATTTCCCGATGAAATCGTTCGTTGCGGTACCGCAATAAACTTTTTCACTGCGGCGGCACAGAGAAAAAATTGTATTTTTTGTAATGAAAACGTTCACCGGTATTGTGATGCTGTTAGCGTGCGCTGCCGGTCTTGCTGCGGTCGGCTGGTTTTGTGTGAAACCGTCCGTTCAGAGGAAACCGCAATACTGTCTTGCCGCAGAGAACATCAGCATTACA
Source organism: Planctomycetaceae bacterium (assembly GCA_031288955.1). GTDB lineage: Bacteria > Planctomycetota > Planctomycetia > Pirellulales > Thermoguttaceae > WRKP01. The sequence goes on from JAITQJ010000165.1 coordinate 9,061, forward strand.
CCGCCGCCGAATTGGGTGCCGGAAACATTCGTTAAAGAGGTGTTAGCGGCTGCCGGTCTGAATCAGCCCGGTTTGCTGCTCGATAAAACACTGCCGCAAAAGTTGGCAGATGCCTTTGCAGCATATCCCTGGATTGAAAACGTCGAAGCCGTGGATATTCGTTATCCGTCCGGTGCCGATGTCAAATTATCATACCGTACGCCGGCGGCGTTTGTTACGGTACCGAATCAGGGACGTTATCCGGTTGACCGCAGCGGCATTTTACTGCCTTCAGATTATTTCGTGAAACTTGCACCGGAAAAACAGTCGCAATATCTAACGATAGCGGGCATCAGGACAGCACCGCTGGGAGCCGCCGGTACTCCCTGGGGCGACCCGCTGGTGCAGACGGCAGCGCAACTTGCCGGTGTTTTGGGGACTGATGCGGCAAAACTGAAACTGACACAGATAACACCGCTTGCCGAAGAAACTCCGGCAGGCATACAGATTGTTTGTACGCTGCAAACGCTGGGGAAAACGGAAATCATTTGGGGAGCGTTTGTTTCCGATGAATCACAAAATGAAGCAAAAAAGCGTCAACTCTGGAATCTGAATGACCAATACCGTTCGCTCGACAACATTCCCGCAAAATTGAAGCCGGTTAGATTGACGGTCAAATGAGGTACGGGATTATTCAGGCGTTTTTGGAGAAGTTTCCGGCGGCATCAGCGACGCATTGCGGTAAATATAATCCGTCCACCAATACGGAGCAATCGAGTCAATATCGACTCCCTGAAACTGCAGTTCATCAAGACAACGGCTGGTTTGAAGGTTGCCGTCCGCATCTTTATAGAGAAGCCAAACATCTGTCGGGTCAAGTTGGTCAAGCAGGACATTATTATGTGTTGTCATA